>NZ_JBEXOV010000005.1:0-142073 GCF_040611715.1 Streptomyces sp. NPDC006544
GCGCGACACGGCGTACGACCTGCTCACGCGGATCCCCGGCATCACCTGCGTGAAGCCCAAGGCCAGCCGCCTCCGCCGCCGGCTCCCGCGCCGCGCCCGCCCGCGCGGCCCCCAGCACGGCAGCGGTCAGCCCGCCCCCCAGGACCAGGCACATCAGCAGCGTGAGCAGGCGGCGTTCGTTCCCCATGCGGGTCACCGTCGCCGCCCCGCCCCGCGTCCGTCAACCTGCGTCCGCGGGGCGGGCGCGGATCGTGGCCGGTCCCTGCCGGTCCCTGCCGGTCCCGGCCGCCGCCCGCAGGGTGAAGGTGCCGCACGGTCCGTCCGGCCCGGGTCAGGCCCCCGTCATGCGGCATGGCCGACCGGGTCCTTGCCCGGCACGGGCGGACCGCGCACAGTTCCCGGTATGACTCCTGAAGATCTCCTCCAGGCCCTCGCCCGCACCCGTGCCTCCCTCGACGGGAGCGAGGTCACCTTCTGGTGGACGGGCGACGTCTACTCCTGGGCCCCCGGCGAGCCCTACCGGCGCCTCTTCGGCTTCGAGGGTCTGAACGTGGCCCGGCTGGTCGAGGACGAAGGCCCCGGAACCTACCGACTGCTCACGCGTGAGGCCGCGTTCTACCTGGACCCGCAGACGCGCGAGATCCTGGAGACCTGGCAGGACAAGCCGGTGGTGCACGTCTGGAACGATCCCGCGAACCAACGCTGGCGCCCCTTCCCGGTGCCCATGATCGAACTCGGCGACCAGGTCTGCTTCAGCCTGGAGATCCCGCTCGCCTACCCCTCCCCGCTCCCCGTCGAGCAGTACCCGGAGAACTCGGCCGACGACACCTACCGCGCCCTGGAGCTCTTCCAGTTCTTCGCCCCGGCCTCCGTGCTCACCACCGACGCGCCCGGCGTCGCGTCCAGCATGTCCTGGACCCGGATGTCGCCCTGGCTGCCCTGGATGGAACAGGGCCCGCGCCCGGGCGGACTCACCTTCCACTGCCGCGGCCGCAAACTCGCCTCCTACGACGAGGTGCCGGACCGCACCCGCGCGTACGTCGCCGCCCACCATCCGGAGTTCGCCCACGCGCCCGAGAAGTGGACCGAGCCGAACGAGACCAGCTGGACCTACTTCCGCAAGCTCAACCCGCCGGTCTGACCCGGCCGGGGAGGGCCGTCCGGGCGGCGGTACGGGGGCCGGGGAGGAGTCCGGAAGGGGCCTGGTCAGGGGCCCGGGAGGGGCCGGGCAGGGGTCCGGGAGGGGACGGACAAGGGTTTTCCCCGTATCGAGTTCACCCCCGCGTTGCCTACTGTCTGCCCACCGGCGATCCTCCCCGTCCCAACTGCCCCCGTGCCAACCCCACATGGTGCGAAGGCGCGCGGTCGGAACGTCGCCGGAACCGTCGTTGCCCCGCCCCGACGTCGCGGCGGGCAACGTGGTGAGCAGCGGTGGCCGGGCGGGTTCGACCAAGCCCGTTCCGGTCCCGCCGCCGCCGGTACGTACACCTCCCACACTGCACCAACCGGTCGCCGCGGCCCGCCGGCCGCGGCGGCCCGCGAAGGGGAACACCGTGCTCGCATCCAGACGCAGGCTCATATCCGTGGTGGCGATGTCCGTCACCCTGCTCGCCGGATCCGCCACCACCTCCATGGCGCTGTCCACCGCGGATCCCGCCCCCGGCGCCGCGCAGACGTCCATCGCCCCGGCCGCTCCCGCCGGAGCCGCGCCCGTCGAGAACCTCATCGTCGGGTACAAGTCCTCCGCCGCCGAGGCCGGCTCCAACGCCGCGGCCGCCGACGACGCGACCGCCAAGGGCAAGAAGGCGTCGAAGAAGGCGAAGTTCGAGCGCCGCCTCGGTACCGGCGCCGCCCTCGTCAGCCTGGGCGGTGCGACCGCCCCCGCCGACGCGGCCGCCGTCATGGACCAGTTCCGCGCCGACCCCGACGTCGCCTACGTCGAGCCCGACTCCCGCGCGTACGCCCTGGCCGTCGCTCCCAACGACACCGAGTACGCCAAGCAGTGGGACCTCTTCGAGCCCGTCGCCGGCATGAACGTCCAGGCCGCCTGGGACAAGTCCACCGGCTCCGGCGTCACCGTCGCCGTGATCGACACCGGCTACGTCGCCCACTCCGACGTGGCCGCGAACATCGTCGCCGGCTACGACTTCATCTCCACCTCCAGCGCCGCCCGCGACGGCAACGGCCGCGACAACAACCCGGCCGACCAGGGCGACTGGAGCGCCGCCGACGAGTGCGGTGCCGGCTCCAAGGCCAGTGACTCCTCCTGGCACGGCACCCACGTCGCCGGCACCATCGCGGCCGCGGCGAACAACGCCAAGGGCGTCGCGGGCATCGCGTACAACGCCAAGATCCAGCCCGTCCGCGTCCTCGGCAAGTGCGGTGGCGCCACCTCCGACATCGTCGACGCCATCACCTGGGCATCGGGCGGCACCGTCGCCGGGGTCCCGGCGAACGCCACCCCCGCCAAGGTGATCAACATGTCCCTCGGCGGATCCGGTGCCTGCACCAGCAGCTACCAGAACGCGATCAACGCCGCCGTCGGCCGCGGCACCACCGTCGTCGTGGCGGCGGGCAACAGCAACGCGGACGCCGCCGGCTTCACCCCGGCCAGCTGCAACAACGTGATCAACGTGGCCGCAAGCAACCGCACCGGCGACCGCTCCTTCTACTCCAACTTCGGCGCGATCATCGACGTCGCCGCCCCGGGCGGCGAGACCCGCCGCGCCACCGACACGCCGGGCACCGTCACCACCCCCGAGAACGGCATCCTCTCCTCGCTGAACTCCGGCACCACCACCCCCGGCGCCGAGATCTACAAGCCCTACCAGGGCACCAGCATGGCCGCCCCGCACGTCGCCGGCCTCGCCGCGCTCCTCGCCGCCGCGAAGCCCTCGCTGACCCCGGCGCAGATCGAGGCGGCCATCAAGGCGAACGCCCGCCCGCTGGCCGGCACCTGCACCGGCGGCTGCGGCTCCGGCCTCGCCGACGCGGCCGCGACGGTGACCGCGGTGACCTCCACCCCGGCCACCCCGGCCTTCGAGAACACCGCGGACGTCGCCATCGGCGACAACACGACGGTGGAGAGCCCGATCACCGTCACCGGGGTCACGGGCAACGCCCCGGCCGCCCTCAAGGTCGGCGTGAACATCGTCCACACCTACATCGGTGACCTCAAGGTCGACCTCGTCGCCCCCGACGGCACGGTGTACACGCTCCACAACCGCGCCGGCGGCAGCACCGACAACATCAACCAGACCTACACCGTCAACGCCTCCTCCGAGGTGGCGAACGGCACCTGGAAGCTGCGCGTCAACGACAACGCCGGCGGGGACACCGGCAAGATCGACGCGTGGAGCCTCGGCTTCTGAGCCCCCGGATTCCGCACACCCACGCGCCCTGACAGGGCGATAGTACGGACCAAGCAGCCCGTCGGACCTGCCGATACACCTCGTATCGGCAGGTCCGGCGGGTTTTCCCGTCGGCCGGCTGAATTCTGCGTCACAATCCGGGCCCGCCGGGCATCCGACCTCGTATTGTCGCGTCTCACAGGAAGGGCACAGAAACGGGGACCGAGAGGCTGGTGGCTGCGCGTGGTGGCGGCGACGGGGCACGCTGACACGACCGTCGGGCACGGTGAACTGATCAAGGCGGTGGACCGCGCTCTGACCACGCACGGACGCGCCCTGCTCACCGGACCCGCCGGCGCGGGCAAGACCGAGGTGGTGCGCGCCCTCACCGAGGCCGCCGTGCTCCGCCACGAGACCGTGCTCCTCCTCGCCCCCGAGGCCACCGACCGGTGGATACCCGAGGCCTCCGCCGCGGCCCTCCTCGCATCCGTCCCCGCCGCCGCCCTCGAGCAGCTCTCCGGACCCCAGCGCACCGCCATCGCCCTCCTGCGCCGGGAGACCGACGCACCCCGCGCCGGCCGTGACCACGTCGCCCTGCGCCTCGCCGTGGTCGAGGTGCTGCGCACCCTCGCCGCCCGCGGCCCGGTCCTCCTCGCGCTCGACAACGCCCAGTGGCTCGACGCCGAGAGCACCGACCTGCTCCGGTTCGCGCTGCGCCTGACCCCGCCGCGCGTGCGGGTCCTCGCCGCCGAGTGCGTCCAGGGCGGAGCCCCCCTCGCCGAACCGCTGTGCGGACCCGGCGCCCCCCACCTGCGGGTCCCTCCGCTCGCCACCGACGAGATCGCCGAACTGCTGGTCCGCCGCGGCCTCCCGGCCCGCCTCGCCGGCCGGATCCACCAGGCCAGCGGCGGCAATCCGCGCCTGGCCCTGGCCCTCGGCCACTCCCTCGCCGAAGCCGCCGGGACCCGCGACGGCGGCGCCCACCACGCCGATCCGCTGCCCGTCTCCGGCCAGGCCCGCGACGTGGCCCGCAGGCTCCTCGGCGTCGTACCCGCCCAGGCCCGCCGCACCCTGCTCCTCGCGGCCCTCGCCGCGCGCCCCACCACCGCCCTGCTGCGCCGGGCCGGACGCCCCGACGCGGAAGCCGAGCTCGCCGTGGCAGAACGGGCCGCGCTCGTCACGGTGGAGGAGGACGGCGCGGTCCGGTTCACGGCCGGGGCCCTGCCGACCGCGCTGGCCGCCGACGCCGGCTGGGCCGGACGGGCCGCCGGGCACGCGGCGCTCGCCGCCGCCGTCGACGACCCCGTCCAGGCCCTGCGCCACCGCGCGCTCGCCGTGGACACCCCCGACCAGTGGCTCGCCGCCGAGATCGCCGAGGCCGCCACGGTCTGCCGTCGTCGTGGCCAGCGGGTGCTCGCCGCCGAACTCGGCCTGCTCGCCGCCGACCGCACCCCCTGCCACCTGCCCGGCGATGAGCTGGCCAGGCTCGTCGGGGCCGCCGAGGACGCGGGCTGGGCCGGCCGCGCCGACCTGGCCCGCCGTGCCGCGCGCGCCGTACTGGCCCGGGACTCCTCGCCCGCCGACCGGGTCCGCGCCCGGCTCGCCGTCATCGACGCCGCCGGACAGGCCCTCGGCGCCCTCGACGAAACCTTCGCCCACGCCACCGCCGACGCCGAGGGCGATCCCGCGCTGCAGGCCGCCGTCCGGCTGCGGACCGCCTGGAAGCACAACCTCAGCGACGGCGACCCCGTCCGCTCCCGGGACGCCGCCGCCGAGGCCGGCGTACTGGCCGCCGCCGGAGGCGACCAGGTCGCCGAAGCCATGGCCCTGACGGTGCGGGCCCGCATGGGCCGGATCCTCGGGGACCCCGACGCCGAGGAGATCCTCGCCGAAGCGCTCGCCCTGCCCGCGCCCGAGGTACCGCTCGGCATGCGCAACGCCCCGCAGTACCTGGCCGTCCGCCATGCCCTGTTCGACGACCGGCTCGCCGACGCGAGGCGCCAGCTGCTCGTGCTGCTGCCCGCCGTGCGGCGCACCGGATCCGCCGAGGACGTCTTCGAGGTGCTGCGCAGCCTCACCGAGGTCGAACTGCGCGGCGGGAGGTGCGCGGCCGCCCGCACGCACGCCCGCGACGCCCTGGAACTCACCATCGAGGCGGGACTCTCGCCCGGCCCCGCCTGGTACGTCACCGCGATGGCCGAGGCGATGGGCGGCGGCTTCGCACGAGCCGCCGGATACGCCCGGCGCGGCATCCAGGCCTCGGAGGAGGAACACGACCAGGTCTTCCTCTCGCGGAGCCTGCACGCGCTGGGACTGGTCGAACTGGCCACCGGCGAGGCCGCCAAGGCCGTGGCCACCCTGCGCCGGGTCGCCGAACTGGAGGCCGCCCAGCAGGTGGTGGACCCCTCGATCCTGCGCTGGCACGGGGAGCTCGCCGAGGCCCTGGTCGCCGCCGACGCCCTCGAGGAGGCCGCCGAGCTGCAGGCCCGGGTCCGTACGACGGCCCTGGCGCTCGGCCGCACCAGCGTGATCGCCGCCCTCGACCGGGCCCTGGGGCTGTGCCTGTCCGCGCAGGGCGAGGCACAGGAGGCGGTGGCCCTGCTGGAGGCCACCGCCCAGCGGTTCGCGGTCCTCCAGCTCCCGCTGGAGCGCGCCCGAACGCTGCTCGCCCTGGCCCGGGTTGAGCGGCGCCGGCGCCGGCGGGCACCCGCGCGCGCCGCGCTCCGGGCAGCCGCCGACGCCTTCGCCGAGGCGGGCGCCACCCCCTGGGCGGAGCTCGCGCGCGAGCCGTCGCCCGCCCCGTCCCCGTCCTCGGGCGAGGACGGGGGGACGCCGGCCCTGGCGGCCCTCACGGAGGCCGAGACCCGCCTCGCGCTGCTCGTCGCCCAGGGCGCGAGCAACCAGGAGGCGGCCGCGAAGCTCTTCGTCAGCGTGAAGACGGTGGAGGCCCGCCTGACGAGGATCTACCAGAAGCTCGACGTCCGGTCCCGGGCCCAGCTGGCCACCACGCTGCGTGCGCGCTGACGCGGTGGCCCGCCGGCGCCGCGGTCCCGTACGCCGGCCTCAGCAGCTCAGGTTGTTGCCCGGGGTCACGCCCAGAATCTGGGTGAAGCCCTGGTAGGAGTTGACGCGGCTCTGGACCTGCGCCGGGTTGCCGCCGTTGCATTCCAGGGAGCCGTTGATGGAGCGGATGGTCTCGCCGAAGCCCGCCCCGTTGACCATGGCCGCGTGGGCCGTCATCGTGCCGGGGCCGTTCTGGGTGTTCCAGTACCAGAGTGCCGTCTTCATGGCGACGGCCGGATCCTGCTCGACCAGGTAGGGGTTGGCGAGGAGGTTGATGCCGAGCGCGTCCCCGGCCGCCTTGTAGTTGAAGTTCCAGCTCAGCTGGATGGGACCGCGCCCGTAGTACGCGGCCTGCCCGGCCGGACAGCCGTACGGCTGGCTGGTGTCGCAGTAGTGGGGGTAGTTGGCGGTGTTCTGCTCGACGATGTGGACGAGGCCGCCCGTCTCGTGCGAGACGTTGGCCAGGAAGGCGGCCGCTTCGCGCCGCTTGACGGTGTCGTCACCGGTGTGGGCGAAGGCGGGGTAGGCGGACAGGGCCGCGACCAGGCCGTTGTAGGTGTAGAAGGAGTTCCGGTTCGGGAACATCTGGTTGAACTGGGCCTCGCTGACCACGAATCCGGAGGGGTTGCCCGGGTCCGGGTCGACCGGACCTCCGGCGCCGCACACCCCCTGGTCGGCCCAGACGCCCCACTGGCCGGTGGTCCCGGGCGTCTCGCCCTGGGTCCACCACTTCGCCTGCCAGTTGTGGCCGCTGTACGAGGCGTTCATGCCGTTGGTGTATACGGCGGACGAGGCCCACGCGCCGGCGCAGGCCGGAGCGGCGGCGGCGGGGGAGGCGGGCAGGGCGATCGCGAGGCCGAGGGTGACGGCGGCGGCGGCCGCCATCGAGAGCGCGCGGTGGCGCAGGGTGCGTATCACGGAAGTGCTCCTTCAGCGGGGGGAGTTGTCGTGCGTCGTCGTGGGGACAACTACGGCCACTGAATCGAGAATGGTCTGAACCTGTCAAGGTCTAGACCAAAACAACGCGCCCGCGTCCCACCCGGGAGGGTGGGACGCGGGCGCGGTTCGCCGTGGGTCAGCTGCCGGCGGAGAGGTTGCCGGAGAGGACCGGGATGTTGTCGAGGATGTGTGAGGCGGAGTCGTCGCCCTTGGCCTGGGTCGAGTTCTCGGCGCACTGCTGGTTCTGCGGGTTGGCGAGGACGTTGATGTCCTGGACGCCGACGTTGATCGCGGCCAGGATCGACTGGGCGTTGACCTTCGCCGGCAGGCCGACACAGAGCTTGTTCAGCGAGCCCTGGATGGCGGACAGCTGCGGGCTCATCTTGCCGCTGGTCTCCTGGTTGCCGTAGATCTGCGAAGCCTCGTTGCCGTTGACCGTGTTGACACCGTGGTCGTTGCCGATCGCCATCGCCGGGGAGGCTACGGCGGCACCGGCACCCAGAACGGCTGCGGTGGCGGCTGCGGTGGCCATGAACTTCTTGAGCATGGGGATCCTTCTTCTGTCGCACGGTCGCATGAGATAGCTGCCCTCGGCGGGACGAGCTGCTCAACTGCCGTGGACACAGAGGGTTATCGCCCGTCACCCGACTGGCGCAACAGTCCACTCCGCAGGTGACATCCGGTATCGGCCGATTGACTCAAGGCCGCCGGCCGGGGCGCGATCCCCGGGCGCGTGCGTGCGCTCCCCTGGAAGCCGCCCTCGACCGGATCGGGACCGTGTGGTCCCTGACCCCGTCGAGGCCGGCTGTCGCGCGGCCGCGTCGGAGCGGCCGCGCTGCGGTCAGCCGGTCTTGCGGCGGACCTTCTTGTTCTTGCCACCGGGGCCGTTGCCGCCGGAACCCTGGATCTTCGCCCGGCTCTGGTGCGACTGCTGGGACTGGGCATTGGCGGCGTTGCGCTCCAGGGCCTCCTTGAACTTTCGCTTGGCTTCCTCGGCCGGCGATTCGTTCTGCGGGGTGTCGGTTTCTTCTGACATGTGTCCTCCTGGAGTGTGCTGAAGCCGTTGCAGTCTGTCAGGTGACGTTTCCCCTGGCCAGCGCGTTCGGGCGGAGCGGTCTCAGGCGTCCTTCTCCAGGGTCGGACGGAGCCGCTCCAGCAGGGCGTGGAGCGTCGCGCTCTCGGTGTCGTCCAGGACGTCGAGGGCGCCGTGCGTGGCCTGCATCTCCTCGCGCACGCGGCGGATCACGTCACGGCCGGCGTCCGTGGCCACGACGTTCTTGACGCGCCGGTCGACGGGGTCGGGCTCGCGGCGCACCAGCTCGCGGGCCTCCAGCCGGTCCACGATGCCCGTGACGTTCGACGCGTCGCACACCAGCAGGGCGGCGAGGCCGCGCATCGGCAGGGGGCCGTTCAGCTGGGCGAGGACCTTGGCCTGGGTGGAGGTGAGCCCGTAATGGGCGGCGGCCGCGGCGAAGTCGCGCCACTGGGCGGTGCCGATGGCGGCGAGCAGCTCCAGGAGCTCCAGCTTGGTCGGGACGGCGTGATCGGTGGTGGCGCTCATGCAACGAGCGTACTCAAGGTGTTTCATATTATCAACCTTTTACTTGACCATCTGAACTATTGAGATCTACCGTCTGATGCAGTCGAAGTAGTTGATGACGTCAAACATCTGTGATCTGAAGCACTGAGAAGGTTCTCCCTGATGAGCCCCACCCCCTCCGCCTCCGCCACCGCACAGGCCGGCGGGCACCGGAACGAGACGGTCATCGTCTTCGCCCTGAGCCTGGCCGCCATGGTCGTGTCGATGATGCAGACGCTGCCGGTCCCGATCCTGGGCCTGATCCGCAACGACCTGGGCACCACCACCGCGAACGTGAGCTGGGTGACCACCGCCACTCTGCTGTCCGCCGCCGTCTTCACCCCGCTGCTCGGCCGCTTCGGCGACCAGCACGGCAAGAAGCCGACGCTCGTGGCCGTGCTCGGCGTCATGGTGGCGGGGTCCGTCGTCGCCGCGCTGGCTTCCTCGCTGCCGCTGCTGATCCTCGGGCGGGTCCTCCAGGGCGCCGCCACGGCGATCTTCCCGCTCGCCCTCTCCGTCCTGCGCGAAGAGGTCCGCCCGCAGAAGCTTCCCGGCGCGATGGCCCTGGTCAGCGGCACGCTCGCGTTCGGCAGCGGGCTCGCGCTCGTCGCCACCGGGCTGCTGACCTCGGGCGCCGGCGCCGACTACCGCAACGCCTTCTGGATGGCCACCGGCTTCGCGGTGCTCGCGCTGCTCGCCGTCGTCTTCCTGGTCCCCGCGACCCGGCACAAGACCGGCGGACGCACGGACTTCCTCGGTGCGCTCACCCTCGGCATCGCCCTGCTGCTGCTCCTGCTGCCGATCTCCCAGGGCCACGAGTGGGGCTGGGCCTCCGGCCGCACGCTGGGCAGCTTCGCCGGCGCCGTCGTCATGACCGCGGTGTGGGTCCTGACCGAGCTCAAGGTCCGCGAGCCCCTCGTCGACATGCGGATGTTCGTCCACCGTCCGGTCCTCATGGCCAACCTGGCCGGCATCCTCGTCGGCTTCGGCATGTTCGCGAACTTCCTGGGCGTCTCCTACCTCGTCCAGATGCCCAAGGCCCTGACCGGTTACGGCTTCGACGCCTCGATCCTGCGCGCCTCCGTCGAGTTCCTGCTGCCCGGCGCGATCGTCTCGCTGCTCGCCTCCCCGATCGGCGGTCAGATCGTCCGCCACCGCGGCCCGCGCGTCGCCCTGGCCATGGCCGCCGCCCTCGGCGCCGCCGGCTTCGGCTGGCTGGCCCTGGACCACGGCCACACCGCCTCGGTGATCGGCGCCGGTCTCATCGTCGGCGCGGCCGTCAGCTTCGGCTACGCGGCGATGCCCGCCGTCATCATGGCCAGCGTTCCGCACCACCAGAGCGGCATCGCCAACGGCATCAACTCGATCTCCCGCTCCACGGGCAGCGCGATCGGCAGCGCCATCGTCACCACCATCCTGGCGTCGAAGACGATCGACCACCTCCCGCCGGGAGTTCCCGCGCTGCCGGCCGAATCCGGCTTCACCCTCACCTTCACCATCGGCGCCGTGGCCTTCGGCCTGGTCGCGCTGATCAGCGGACTGGGCCTGCGCGGCCGCCAGGGCCCCCGGGCCACCGACGGTTCCGTGCCGGCGGGCACCCCGGCCGCGGCCACCACGGCTACGGCCACCACGGCCACTCCGACGGCGGCCACCCAGGAGGACGCTGCCTCCAAGGGGGCCGGTGCGGCGGCGCAGCAGCCGGCCGGACAGGTCCCGGCCGTCTGACCGATCCGTCGTTCCGCCGGGCCCGCCCGCCCGGCACCAGGCGCCCTGTGCCCCCCGTTCCCGCGGGGGCACAGGGCGCCTCGCCGTTCCGGCCGGCCGCTGCCGTGCCCACGGCCGGTCCCCGTCTTCCCTCCGCCGGCGCCCCGTCATCCCACCGCCGGCTCTCCGCCATGCCTCCGACGCCGCCCTGCCGGTCCTCGAGCGACGCGCCGTTGCCGGGTGGAATGGTTCGTCCCGCACAGCAGTACACACGGTCGGACCAGACGTCCCGGAGCCCCGGCGTGCGGCAGCCCCGGTGCGCGGGCGTCCGGACGCGTGCCGGCTCCCCGCCCCGCCCACCCCTTGAGCGGAGATTCACAGATGGCACAGCCCACCCTCGTCCTCAAGCCCGGCACGGCCTGGTCGGATGCCTGGCGGCGCGCTCTGGCCGTGGCCCCGGAGGCCTTCCGCGAGGACCGCGTCCTGAACCTGTGGGGCGGAGCCTGGCAGAGCGACGGCCGCACGCTGCCCGCGACCAGCCCCGTCGACGGCAGCCCCATCGCGGGGCCGCCGCGGCTGGACGCCGCCACCGCGGCCCGTGCCGTGCGGGCCTCCCTCGACCAGCACCGCGCCTGGCGCCGGGTACCGCTGCCCGAACGCCGGGCCCGCGTCACCGCGGCCCTCGACGCCCTCGTCGAGCACCGCGAGCTGCTCTCCCTCCTGCTGGTGTGGGAGATCGGAAAGCCCTGGCGGCTCGCGCAGGCCGACGTGGACCGTGCCATCGAGGGTGTGCGCTGGTACGTGGAGAACATCGACGGCATGCTGGAGGGCCGGACCCCGCTCGAAGGTCCCGTCTCCAACATCGCCAGCTGGAACTACCCGATGTCGGTCCTGGTCCACGCGATGCTCGTCCAGGCGCTGGCGGGCAACGCCGTCATCGCGAAGACCCCCACCGACGGCGGGCTCGCCTGCCTCACCCTGGCCTGCGCGCTCATCCACCGCGAGAACATCCCGGTGACCTTGATCAGCGGCAGCGGCGGCGAGCTGTCCGAAGCCCTCGTCCGGTCCCCGGAGATCGGCTGTGTCTCCTTCGTGGGCGGCCGTGACACGGGTGCCCGCATCGCCACGGCCGTCACCGACCTCGGCAAGCGGCACGTCCTGGAACAAGAGGGCCTCAACACCTGGGGCATCTGGGAGCACACGGACTGGGCGTCCCTCGGCGCGGTCATCCCCAAGCTCTTCGACTACGGCAAGCAACGCTGCACCGCCTACCCGCGCTTCGTCGTCCAGCGCACCGCCTTCGACGCCTTCCTCGCCGCGTACCTGCCGGCCGTCGCCTCGGTCCGTACCGGCCACCCCCTCGCGGTGGCGCACCCCGACGACCCGCTGCCCGAGCTGGACTTCGGGCCCCTCATCAACGCGTCGAAGGCCAAGGAGCTCACCGACCACGCCGCCGAGGCCGTCGGGCACGGGGCGGTCCCGCTCTTCCGGGGCGCTCTGGATCCGGCCCGTTTCCTGCCGGGCCAGGACACCTCGGCCTACGTGGCTCCGCTGACCCTGCTCAGCCCGCCCGCGTCCTCACCGCTTTACCACGCGGAGCCCTTCGGGCCGGTCGACACCATCGTCCTCGTGGACACCGAGGCCGAGCTCCTCGCGGCGATGAACGCCTCCAACGGGGCACTCGTCGCGACCCTCTCCACCGACGACCCCGCCACCTTCAACCGCCTCGCCCCGCAGATCCGGGCCTTCAAGATCGGCCAGGGCAAGCCCCGTTCACGCGGTGACCGCGAAGAGCTCTTCGGCGGCTTCGGCGCCTCCTGGCGCGGCGCCTTCGTCGGAGGCGAGCTGCTCGTCCACGCCGTCACCGACGGCCCCGACGGCGAGCGGATCCCGGGCAACTTCCCGGAGTACCAGCTGATGCCGTGACGGCCCGTGGCGCCGCCCCGCCCGGCACAGCGGCCGCGCGCTCGACTGGATAGGCTCGTCCGGGCCCGGGAAGCACCTCCCCGGGCCCGGAAGGGTGTCATGACCAGCGAAGCAGCGATCCGTGTCCTGCGGGCGGCCGACCGCGCGGCGGCCGGGTGGAAGAACGGTGGGGGAGTCACCCGGGAGATCGCCGCCGGGCCCGAGGGCGCCGGGATGGACGCGTTCGGCTGGCGGGTCAGCCTGGCCGAGGTCGTGGCCGACGGCCCCTTCTCCGTCTTCCCGGGCGTCGAGCGCACCCTCACCCTCGCCGAGGGCGCCGGCATGGACCTGCGGATCGCGGGCGTACGGCGCCTCGTGGACCGGCGGTTCGAGCCCCAGCGGTTCCCCGGGGACGAACCGACCGACTGCCGGCTGCTGGGCGGGCCGGTGGTCAACTTCAACGTGATGTACCGCAGAGGCGTGGTGACCACCGACACCGCCGTCGTACGGGGCGACCTCGCGCTCACCGTCCGGCCCGCGGAGACCCTGCTGGTCGTCGTCCTGGAGGGGACGGCCGAGGTGGTGGGCGGCGCCGAACTCCGCGCCGAACTCGCCGCGTACGACGCCGCTTTGGTGACGGGAGCCGGGGAGCTCGTGCTCCGGAGCTCCGGGCGCACGGCGGTGGTCCGGCTGGCCCCGCACCCGGCGGCCGACGGCCCCGTTCAGACCGCGTAGCCCTGCGACGGGGGCGGCCCCCGCGC
Organism: Streptomyces sp. NPDC006544; assembly: GCF_040611715.1. NCBI lineage: Bacteria > Bacillati > Actinomycetota > Actinomycetes > Kitasatosporales > Streptomycetaceae > Streptomyces > Streptomyces sp. NPDC006544. The sequence goes on from NZ_JBEXOV010000005.1 coordinate 13,302, forward strand.
CCCTGTGGGCCCGGAGCGTTGACAAAGCCGCCCTCTGCTAGATACCTGTGCCGCGATGGCCGCGTGACGCGATCGGATCACTCAAAAGACAGAGAACGATCTGCAAGTTTGCGGCAGGCCGGCACGAAGGACTGCTGAATTGCCTGACGCGGCACCAGACGGCCCGGGAGCGGTGCGGTTCACCGCTTGCCGAGCTTGACCCACCTCGCCGCGCTGGGAACGCCCTTCGCGTCGAGGAGGAACAGCATGTAGTAGCCGGGCGGGGCGTCGGCCGCGGTGGCAGGCGCCCGCAGCCCGATCGTGCGGCCGCGGACGCCGGTCATCCGCAGCTCCAGATGGCGCTGGCTGGTGTTCACCGCGTGCGTGACGGTGGTCGGCGCCAGCAGCACGGCGCGCCGGACCCCTGCGGCGTCAGCGCTCTCGACGGAGAACTCCGCGTCGTGGGCGAGCTCGCCCGCCGGGACCCGGTCGAGCGCGGGCCGGGCGCCCGCGTGCAGGTAGGGCGGCTCGTAGATCTCGATCGAGCCGTCCATGCCGTCGTCGATGTCGGGATCGTTGGCGATCTGCTGCAGCTCGTCCCCGGTGACCATCACCCGGCCGTCCGGCAGGACCAGGGCGTTGGAGTGGTACCCCCGGGGGAGCCGCTGGGCCGGCCCCAGCCGCCACCGGCCGTCCGCGCCGCGCAGCTCCGTCTGCCGGTACTTCAGGTCGGCCTTCGGATTGAACGGCCCGAAACCGTAGTTCCGGGTGTCCAGCGCCCCGTTGACGGTCAGCAGCTTCCCGTCCGGCAGGATCAGCGTGTCGTCCTGGGTCCGCCCGAAGGCGCGCGGCTCCTGAGTGGTCCAGCGGCCGGCCGCCCCGCCCGACAGCCGGTATGTGTGCGGGTCGCGCGGGTCGCCGCCGAGCACCAGGACCGAGTCCGGGCCCCGGAAGCCGGCCGGCAAGGGCACCGCGGACCCGTAGCCCCGGAAGTCGGCGGGCCGCCTGGGCAGATTCGTACGGGTCTCCGCGCGCGGGTCGAAGAGCCACTGCTGGTCGGCGTCGCGCCCGAGCCCGTAGACCATGCCGTCGCGCAGCGAGAAGAGGTGCGGATAGTCGTTGCGGAACGGGGCGTCGGTGCGCAGCCGCTGCGAGGCGATGTCCAGCGGGATGTCGAACGGCCGCCAGGGCACCGGCTGCCCGAGCGCGGGGAACCGCTCCACGACCGGGGTCGGGGTCCCCGTACCGCGTTCGGACTGGCCGGACATGATGATCTGGCGGCCGTCGGCGCCGGTCACCACCGACGGGTACCAGCGGCCCACCGCCATGTCGCGGTTGCGGTACCAGCCCTCGGTCCACGGATCGAAGACGAAGGACAGTTTCGCGCCGCTGCCGCCCTTGCCGCCCGTGTTGCCGCCGAACACCCCGAGCATCCCGTTGGGCAGGAACGAGTGGCCCGCGCAGAAGAACGGCGCGGGGCGCGGTGCGTGCGTACCGTCGGGCATCAGCACGACGGGCGGCGTCACCTTCTTGAACGCCCCGGGTCCGGTCCCCTTCGCCGGATCCCACAGAAAGGCGCGACCCGCGTTGGTCGGACCGATCCGGTCGGTGGGGCCGGTCTCCTTGGTGGGGTCGGTCTCCACCCGCGAGAAGGAGAAGAGCAGCACCTTTCCGGTGGGCAGCTGGGCGACGTGCACGCCGAAGTCGGGCGAGGGGAAGTAGTCGGTGAACCGGCCCGAGAGCGCCGCGTCGAAGGCGGAGTTCGCCTCGCGCTGCGAGAGGCGCAGCGCCTCCAGGCTCTCCGTGCGCCGCGCCTGCGGATAGGCCGACGTGCCCTTGGCGGCGCGGCGCAGTTCGGCGTGCGCCCGTGCGTGGTCCGCGCCGATGACGGCGGCCTCACCGGGGTCGCTCCCGCCGCCGGCGTCGTGCGCTGCGGCGGGGGTGGTCGTGAGGACCGCGGCGCAGACGAGTGCGGCCGCGGACAGCAGGGCGGACCGTTGCGGGCGGCGCATGGGACTCCTCGGCGCGGGCGGTTCCGGCGGAGTGGTCATCTTAGGAAATACCCGAGCGAAACAGGCCGTTCGACGCGGTCGCCGCCCGGCCCTTGAGCCATTCGGCTGCCCGGCCCGCCGGCCCGGCGGCCGGCCGCCGGGGGAGGCCGCTCGAGCCCTCCCGCTCAGGAGACCTCCCGCTCATGAACCTTCCGGCTCAGGAGCTCTCCCGCGCGGCCGCCTGCCGCTGCCGCTTGCTCAGCGGGGCCAGCGTGAGGTCCTGGGCCTGCGAGGTCAGTCGCTTGAAGCCGTACCCGCGCTCGGTCATCCAGCTCTCGGCCGCCAGCTCGGCATGCGCCGTCGCGTCCAGGATGTCCTCCTCGGCCTCACCCTCGGCCAGGAAGCGGAAGGTGAAGAAGGGCCGGGCGGCCAGGTCGTACGTGAGGTTCCCCTCGGGGGTGAACCTCGCGCTCAGCATGTCGTGCTGCGCCGCGTCCGCGAGGAGCTCGGCGCGCTGCTCGTCGTCGAGGCCGTCGAAGGACCCCCGGACGGTGATGCGGAAGGTGCGGGTGCTCATCCCGTCAGCCTAGGCGGCGCCCCTCGCCCCGCGCACCGGGATTTCGCGGTGGCCGCCACCCGGACGGCTCAACGCCCGCCGGGGGTCACAGCCCCGTCACCGGGCGGCCGCCGCGCCCCTGACCTGGGCGGTCGCGCATCGCCCGGCATGCCGGGCGAGTTGCCCGCCGCTAGCGTCGGCTACGTCCGGAGTCCTGGTGATCGCGGGAGGGGTTCCTGGGTCCTGCGATCCGTCTGTGCGAGAGGCCGAGCCGATGCTGAAGGACGCACCGATAGCCCCGATGGCCAGCCTGATCCGTGTGGAGAAGGGTGTGGCCGCCCCGGAGGAACTCGCCGCCATCGCAGTGGTGGTCGCCTGCTTCGCCCGCCGCAACTCCACCGGCGGCCGACAAGGCTCCGACACCGGTACTGCCACCGGTACCGCCACCGCCACCGGTACTGCCACCGCCACCGGTACCGCCACCGCCCGCCGCCGGCGCCCCGCCCACCACGGCTCCGGCTGCTGGGCGGGCTGCTGGGCCTGCGGCTGACGAGCCCCCGCGAACGCCCCTGCCCCCGGCCCGCTCACGGGCCGGCGGCAGGGGGACCATCCGGTCGATCCGCCGCTCAGGCCCGGCGCAGCACCGTCGACAGCGCCTCGAGCAGCGCGGCCCGCGGATCGGCCACCGCGCCCTGCGAACGCCACGCGACGAACCCGTCCGGCCGCACCAGCAGGGCGCCCGCCTCCGTCAGCTCGTGCACCGCGGTCCAGTCGGCTTCCGCCGCCTGCACGAGGTCGCAGTCCGGAGCGGAGCCGATCGTGTAGGCGTCCAGTTTCACGGACAGCTTTTCGGCCACCTGCCGCGCGGCCGCCTGCCACGGCGTGTCCGCGCCGCTGAGCAGCACGAACGAGCGCTCGTACAGGTCCAGCGTGGAAACACGCTCACCGTCGCGCCGGGTCAGCCACAGGTGCGGGGCGCGCGTGCCGACATCGCCCTTCATCCGCAGCCCTTCGGGGATGACCGGCCGGTCCGGGTCGGCGCCGACGACCGCCCCGCGCGGGTACGCGTACGCCATCGCCGTCGTCAGGACCCCGCTGCCCGGTCCGCCGCCCATGGTCGGCGGCGGCGCGTACCCCGGGTGGCTGTGCTCCGCCGACCGGGCCGAGGCGCGCTCGGCGGTCGCCAGTGCCACCGGAAGACGCTCGACCCCGTAGGTGTCGAGCAGCCCGATCCCGGCCGATCCGTCGAGGACCGCCGCGATCTTCCAGGCCAGGTTGTGAGCGTCCTGGATACCGGTGTTCGAGCCGAACGCCCCGGTGGGGGACATCTCGTGGGCCGCGTCGCCGGCCAGGAACACCCGGCCGGAGGAGTACCGCTCGGCGACCCGTTCGGCCGCGTGCCACGGCGCCTTGCCGCCGATCTCCACGTCCAGGTCCGGGACGCCGATCGCGGCCCGGATCTGCGCGGTGCAGCGCTCCTCGGTGAAGTCCTCCAGGGTCTCGCCCCGGTCCGGGTGCCAGGGGAGGTGGAAGACCCACTGGGTGTCGTTGTCCACCGGCAGCAGCGCCCCGTCGGCGCCCGGCTTCATCAGGTAGCAGACGATGAACCGCAGGTCGCCCAGGACCTCGACGAGCTGCCGCGACCGGAAGGTGACGCTGACGTTGTGGAACAGCTCGCCGCTGCCCGTCTGGGGGATCTGCAACTGCTCGCGCACGGGGCTGCGCGGGCCGTCCGCCGCGATCAGGAAGTCGGCGCGCACGGTGAGGTGCTCGCCCGTCTCCCGGTCCTTGACCAGGGCGTTCACCCCGGTCGCGTCCTGGTCGAAGCTCATCAGCTCGTGGGAGAACCGGACGTCGGCCCCCTGCGCGCGGCTCTGCGCCGCGAGGATCGGCTCGATGTTGTTCTGGCTGCACACGCACCAGCCGGTCGGACTGAACTTGCTCAGCGCCCCGTCCGGGTCGATGGCCTTGACCAGCCACTTGTGGTCGCCGCCCGTCAGCGACTCCGTCTGGATGATGCCCATGTTGTTCTCCAGCACGGAGGCGGCCCGACGGATCTCGGCCTCCGCCCCGGCCGTGCGGAACAGCTCCATGGTCCGGGCGTTGATGCCCCGCCCACGCGGGTGGTCGGAGGTGCCGGCGTGCTTCTCGACGAGCAGGTGCCTGACGCCGTGGCGACTCAGGAACAGCGAGGTGGACAGGCCCACGAGGGAGCCGCCCACGACGAGAACCGGTACGCGGACATCTGCGGTGTGTTCCATCAGCTGCGAGCTCCTGATTTCTGTGGGGGGAGGGGACTCTTTTATGCCCCCGATCGGCGGCCGGGCCCGGGAGATCCGCCGGTTGTCACCCGCTTGATCCGGAGATGTAGCGGTCCGTGCGCCACGGGATGACGATGAGCGACAGCGGAGCCCCGGACGAGGGTTCGCACGCGAAGGAACTCAACGCCCTCGACGAAGGGCCTCTCACGAAGGAGCGAGCAGATGACGACCACGCTGTCCGAACGGGTGTCGCAGTCCGCCTTCGACGGCTCGATGCTCCGCGTCGTCCTGCTGATGGACCTCCACGAAGGAGCCCAGCAACGCTTCTTCGAGGCCTACGAGCAGCTGCGCCACGACATCGCCTCGGAACCGGGCCACATCAGCGACCAGCTCTGCCAGTCCTTCGAGAACCCCTCGCAGTGGCTCATCACCAGCGAGTGGGAGAGCGCCCCGCAGTACCTCGCCTGGGTCAACAGCGAGCACCACGCCGAGCAGGTGCGCCCGCTCGGCGCCTGCGCCCGCACCATGCGGCCGCTGAAGTACACGGTCCTGCGCGAGACCGGCCGCGGCTACCGGGACGACCGCCGGGCCGTCGGCGCACGGCTGCAGGAAGCGCCGCGGCTCGGCGCCGACCTCGTGCGCCACGCCCTGACCTTCACGGTCAAGCCGGGCAGCGAGAAAGCCGTGGCCGAGCTCCTGGCCAGCTACGCCTCCCCGGCCGCCGACGTCGACGGCCACACCCGGCTCTGCCGGACCTCGCTGTTCATGCACGGCAACCGCGTCGTGCGTACGGTGGAGGTGCGGGGCGACCTGATGTCGGCCCTGCGGCACGTCTCCGAACAGCCCGAGGTACGGGCCGTCGAAGAGGCCATCAACCCGTACCTGGAACAGGACCGCGACCTCGGCGACCCCGAGTCCGCCCGGATGTTCTTCATGCGGGCCGCGCTCCCGGCCGTCCACCACGTCGCCGCGCGCGAAGCCGGCGCGGAGGACCGCTCCGACGTGCGCAGGCACGCGCTCTACTACCCCGCCAAGCCTGGCTGCGGCCCGGCGCTCGCCAAGTTCCTGGCCCGCCAGGACGAGGCCGCCGCCCACCGGCCCGACGCCCCCACGGTGAGCAGCAGCATCTTCCAGCGCGACGACATCGTCGTACGCCTCATCGACGTGCGCGGCTCGCAGGGCTCCGGACTGGAGACCGCCTTCGGTGTCCGCGGACCGCGCAAGGCGGCCGTCCTCGCCCGACTGATGCTCTCCCCCGACGACTGCGGCTCCGCGTCCGCCGTCCGCCACACCATGCGCCTGATCACCGACCGCCGGGCCCCCGCCGAGCACTGACGCGCAGCGGCGCCACCCCGGTCCCCACCCGCCAGCCCCGTCCAGGCTCCCCACCGCCAGGAGGAACACCGCCATGACCAGACGACACCCACCGCACATCGTGGACCTCAGTGACACCCAGCCCAACACCAGGCGCGGTGGCGACCTGAGGGCCGTGCTCACCCCGACCTCGGTGGGCTGCACGAGCGGTTTCATGGGTCTGGCCATCATGGCCCCCGGCGAGCACATCGCCGAGCACTTGCACCCGTACTCCGAGGAGTTCGTGTACGTGGTCAGCGGGACGCTGGAAGTGGACCTCGACGGCGAGGCCCACCCGCTGCGCACCGACCAGGGCCTCCTCGTCCCCCTCAACGTGCGCCACCGCTTCCGCAACGTCGGGGACACCGAGGCGCGCATGGTCTTCCACCTCGGCCCGCTGGCCCCGGACCCGAAATTGGGGCACGTGGACACCGAGGAGGCCGTCCACCCGGAGGGCACCGCCTGGGAGCGGCCGCCGGACCGGGCCGGAGTGGTGTCGTGACCCGCCGCCGGGTGGCCGTCACCGGGGTCGGCGTCGTCGCCCCGGGCGGGATCGGCACCGCCGCCTTCTGGGACCTGCTGGCCAACGGCCGTACGGCGACGCGAGGCATCACCCTTTTCGACCCGGCCGGCTTCCGCTCACGGATAGCCGCCGAGGTCGACTTCGATCCCGCGGAGCACGGCCTCGGCGCCGAGGAAACGGCCCGGGCGGACCGGTACATCCAGTTCGCCCTGGTCGCCGCCGGCGAGGCACTGCGGGACGCCGGACTCGACCTCACCACCGACGAGGCCTGGCGCACGGGAGTCTCCCTCGGCACCGCCGTGGGTGGCACCACCCGCCTGGAGCACGACTACGTGGCCGTCAGCCAGTCCGGGGCCTGGTGGGACGTGGACCACCGGCTCGCCGGACGCCACCTGCACCGGGCGTTCACCCCGGCCACCCTGGCCTCCGCCGTCGCGGAGAAGACGGGAGCCCGGGGCCCGGTCCAGACCGTCTCCACCGGCTGCACCTCCGGGCTCGACGCCATCGGGTACGCCGTCCACTCCATCGCCGAAGGCCGCATGGACGTGTGCATCGCCGGCGCCTCCGACTCACCCGTCTCGCCCATCACCGTGGCCTGCTTCGACGCCATCAAGGCCACCTCCCCGAACAACGACGACCCCGCCCACGCGTCCCGGCCCTTCGACGCCGACCGCGACGGGTTCGTCCTCGGCGAAGGCGGAGCCGTCCTCGTCCTCGAGGAGCTGGAACACGCCCGCGCCCGCGGCGCGACCGTCTACTGCGAGATCGGCGGCTACGCCACCTTCGGCAACGCCCACCACATGACCGGGCTGACCACCGACGGCCTGGAGATGGCCCGCGCCATCGAAACCGCCCTCGCGCAGGCCCGGATCGACGGGCGCGAGATCGACTACGTCAACGCGCACGGCTCCGGCACCAAGCAGAACGACCGGCACGAGACCGCGGCGGTCAAGAGGGTCCTGGGCGACCACGCCTACAAGACGCCGATGACCTCCATCAAATCCATGGTGGGGCACTCCCTCGGCGCGATCGGGGCGATCGAACTGGCCGCCTGCGTCCTGGCGATGACCCACCAGGTCGTCCCGCCGACGGCCAACTACGAGACCCCCGACCCCGAATGCGACCTGGACTACGTCCCGCGCGTCGCCCGCGAACGCACCCTGCGCAGTGTGCTCTCCGTCGGCAGCGGCTTCGGCGGCTTCCAGTCCGCGGTCGTCATGACCCGGCCCAAGGAGGAGGTGGTCTCGTGAGCGCGCGCACCGTCATCACGGGCATCGGGGTCGTCGCACCCAACGGCATCGGCGCCGATGCCTTCTGGAAGGCCACCCAGTCGGGCACCTCGGTCCTCGGCCGGATCACCCGGGAGGGCTGCGAGCACCTGCCGCTGCGCATCGCGGGCGAGGTACGCGGTTTCGACGCGGCCTCCGTGGTCGAGGAACGCTTCCTCGTCCAGACGGACCGCTACACCCACCACGCCCTCGCCGCGGCCGACCTGGCCCTGGAGGACGCCCGGCTCGGCCGGGCCGACTACGAGGACGACCCCTTCTCGGTCGGCGTGGTCACCGCGGCCGGCTCCGGCGGCGGCGAGTTCGGGCAGCGGGAACTGCAGCACCTGTGGGAGCAGGGACCGCGCTACGTCGGCCCCTACCAGTCCATCGCCTGGTTCTACGCCGCCAGCACCGGGCAGATCTCCATCCGGCGGGGCCTCAAGGGCCCGTGCGGGGTGGTCGCCGCCGACGAGGCGGGCGGTCTCGACGCCTTCGCGCACGCCACCCGGGCGATCCGGCAGGGCAGCCGGGCCATGCTCGTCGGAGCCACCGAAGCGCCCCTGGCCCCCTACTCCATCGTCTGCCAGCTCGGATACGAAGCGCTGAGCACCCACGAGGACCCCGAACGGGCCTACCGGCCGTTCACCGACAAGGCCTGCGGCTACGTACCCGCCGAAGGCGGCGCGATGTTCCTCGTCGAGGACGAACAGGCGGCGCTGCACCGCGGCGCCTCCGTCCGGGCCGTCCTGGCCGGGCACGCGGCAACCTTCACCGGCCCGCACCACCACGAGACGGAGGACGAGTGCGGCGAGGGACTCGCCCACGCCATCAGGGGCGCCCTGCGGGACGCGGACTGCGCCCCCGAGGAGGTGGACGTGGTCTTCGCCGACGCGATCGGCACCCCCGACGCCGACCGGTCCGAGGCCGCCGCGATCCTCTCCGCCCTCGGAGGACACGGGCGCACCGTCCCGGTCACGGCGCCCAAGACGGGCACCGGCCGGGCCTATTGCGCGGCTCCGGCACTCGACACCGCCGCCGCGGTCCTCGCCCTGGAACACGGCGTCGTCCCGCCCACGCCGAACGTCTTCGACGTGTGCCACGACCTCGACGTGGTGACCGGCAGCGCCCGCCCCGCGCGGCTGCGCACCGCGCTCGTCCTGAGCCGGGGCCTCATGGGCTCCAACGCCGCGCTCGTGATCCGTAAACCCTCCTAGAGACAGAAGGAGCCGCTCATGTCCGAACGACTGACCGTCGAGGAACTGGCCGCCCTGATGAAGTCCGGCGCCGGCATCACCGTCGACCCGGCCGAGATGACGAGGCGCCCGGACTCCAAGTTCGACGACTTCGGCCTCGACTCGCTGGGCCTGCTCGGCATCGTGGGCCTGCTGGAGAACCAGCGCGGCCGGGCCCTGCCCACCGACGCGGACCGCTGCAAGACCCCCAAGGAGTTCCTCGAACTCGTCAACGCCAGCCTGATGACAGGAGCTTGAGATGACAGGGCACACCAAGAACGAGATCACCGTCAACGCGCCCATGGACACGGTCTGGGAGATGACCAACGATCTCTCCGCCTGGCCGAGCCTGTTCAGCGAGTACGCCTCGCTGGAGATCCTGGAGGAGGACGGGCTCACCACCCGCTTCCGCCTGACCATGCACCCCGACGAGAACGGCACGGTGTGGAGCTGGGTCTCCGAGCGCACCCCCGATCCCGTCACCCGCACCGTGCGCGCCCGCCGCGTCGAGACCGGCCCGTTCGAGCACATGGACATCCACTGGCAGTACTTCGAGGTGCCGGGCGGCACCCGGATGGTGTGGACCCAGGACTTCGCGATGAAGCCCCAGGCCCCCGTCGACGACGCCGGTATGACCGAGCGCATCAACCAGAACTCCAAGATCCAGCTGGAACTGATCCGGGACAAGATCGAACAGCGCGAACGCGAGAGCCGCGCGCCCGCCGCCACCCGCGTCTGAGAAGAAAGGCAGCGTCACTCCCGATGCACCGCGCCCTCATCGTCGCCCGCATGGCGCCGCAGTCCGCCCCCGACATCGCCGAACTCTTCGCGGCGTCGGACGCGGGCGAACTGCCCCACCTCGTCGGAGTCACCCGCCGGAGCCTCTTCCAGTTCGGCGACGTGTACATGCACCTCATCGACTCCGACCGCCCCCCGGGCCCGGCCATCGCCCAGGTGACCGACCACCCCGAGTTCCGGGACCTCAGCGACCGGCTGACCGCCTACATCAGCCCGCACGACCCGGAGACCTGGCGCAGCCCCAAGGACGCCATGGCCCAGGAGTTCTACCGCTGGGAGCGCCCCCGTACGGGATAGCCGTACGCGGCGCACCGCGCGACCGGCAGGCCTCGGGCCCCGCACCCACCTGGTGCGGGGCCCGCCACCGTCGCGGCTCACGCCCGGCGGGCCGCCACCGACGCGCAGAGCGCGGCCAGCGGCAGCTCCACCCCGGCCGCGAGCAGCAGCGCCACCACCTGCTCGCCGCCGGCCGAGGTCGTGACGTCGAACCAGGCGTCCGCCACGAGCAACGCGGCCGTCGCCGCCGCGACCGGGGCCACCCGGCTGTCCCGGCGGCGCAGCAGCAGCCCCGTCCCCGTCAGCCCCGCCGCCAGCATCACGTCCAGGCCTATCCACGCGGTGGCCCAGTGGGAGACCTCGGCGCTCTGCGGCAGCGTCCTGGCCAGCACCACCATCCACGGCACCAGCGCCAGACCGGCCCCGGTCATCACCGTCGCCGTGCGGGGAGCGGTCCGGCCGGCCGAACGGGTGAGGACCTGCGGTGCGACAAGGGCCATGGCTGCGCGTCTCCTTCCGCCCCGCGGTCCGTCCGCCGGGCACACCACAAGACTCGTCCGCCGGGCCGCCCGAATCAGTAGCCCCACGTTCCGAACCGGGGGTGGTGCCAGCTACACCCCCGACCGGGCACCAGGGAGATGGCAACCCCTTGGCCAGGGCGATTACCGTACGTACATGGCAAGTTCCGGCGCGCTGCGGCGTACATACACCTGGACCATGGCGCACGCGCCCTGGTCCGCCTGGGCCTGGCGCAACACCGCCTTCACCACCGCCGCGATCCCACCCGCCCTGCCCCTCGCCGCGGGCTTCGTCTTCCTCCTCACCGCCCCCGGGCACAGCCCCGTCCCGCTGCTCCTCGTCGTCGCGCTGTCACCGCTGCTCACCGCCCTCCAGCGCAACCGCTGCTGGTCCCTGCTCGGTGTCGACATACCGCCCGTGGTCCGCACGCATCCCTGGCGCAGCGTCCGCGGCCTGACCGAACGGCTGCGCTCCGAGGCGACCTGGCGGCAGTACGGCTACCACTTCCTCGTCAGCCCGCTCGCCGCCCTCGGTGGCGGACTGCTGGTCCTCACCTGGGCCGCCGGCGCCGTCTGCGCCACCGTCTACGCATGGTCCTGGGCGCTGCCCGAGACCGTCGGACCCGGCTGGAGCCGGCAGTACGACGTGCTCACCACGCTCGGCGGCCTGCTGCTGCTCGCCGCACCCTGGTTCGCCCTGCTCCTCGCCCGGCTCGACGCCGGCGCCGCCCTCGCGCTCCTGGGCCCCAACCGGGCCCGCGAACTGGAGCGCCGCGTCGAGGACCTCGCCGAGAGCCGGGCCGGGGTCCTGGACGCCGCCGACCTCGAACGCCGGCGCATCGAGCGGGACCTCCACGACGGAGCCCAGCAACGCCTGGTCGCCCTGGCCATGAACCTCGGCATAGCCCGCGCCACCCTGCCCGGACTCGCCCCCGAGGCCAAGGCCGTCATAGACGAGGCCCACCGCGAGGCGAAGGAGGCCATCGAGGAACTCAACAGCCTCGTCCGCGGCCTCCACCCGGCCGTCCTGGAGGACCGGGGGCTCGACGCGGCCCTGTCCGGCATCGCCGCCCGCGCCCCCCTGCCCGTCGAACTGACCGTGGACCTCGCCGTCCGCCCCGGACCCACGGTGGAGGCCGTCGCCTACTTCGTCGTCTCCGAAGCCCTCGCCAACGTCGCCAAACACGCCCGCGCGAAGCGCTGTCGGGTCCACGTGGCCCGGACCGCCGCCGACGTGCTGCGCCTCACCGTCACCGACGACGGGGTGGGCGGCGCCGACCCCGCCGGGGGCACCGGACTGACCGGCCTGCGCAAGCGCGTAGGGTCGGTCGACGGAACCATCATGATCGACAGCCCCCTCGGGGGCCCGACCACCGTGACTGTGGAGCTGCCGTGCGGGCTGTGATCGCCGAGGATTCCGTCCTGTTGCGCATCGGACTGGTCAAAGTCCTCGAGATGGCCGGATTCGAGGTGGCCGCCGAGACCGGCGACGCGGAGTCCCTGCTCGCCGCCGTCGAGGAGCACCAGCCCGAACTCGCCCTCGTCGACGTCCGCATGCCGCCCGGCTTCACCGACGAGGGCGTCCGCGCAGCCCTCATGATCCGCCAGCAGAGCCCCGGCACCGCAGTCCTGCTCCTCTCCCAGTACGTGGAGGAGCGCTACGCCGCCGACCTGCTCGCCACCCAGAGCGGCGCCGGTATCGGCTACCTCCTCAAACAACGCGTCGCCGACGTGGAGGAGTTCATCGACGCCCTGCGCCGTGTCGCGGGCGGCGGCACCGCGCTCGACCCGCAGGTCGTCGCCCAGCTCCTGCTGCGCCGCCGCGGCGGCCCCGACCCCCTCGAACGCCTCACCCCGCGCGAACGCGAGGTACTGGCCCTGATGGCGGAAGGCCGCTCCAACGCCGGCATCGCCGCCGAACTCGTCGTCAGCGAGAGCGCGGTGGCCAAACACATCAACAACATCTTCGCCAAACTCGACCTGCCCGTCGCCGACGGCGACCACCGCCGGGTCCTCGCCGTCCTGCGCTTCCTGGACGGCGCCCCGTGACCCCGCCGGGGACCCCCGCCGAGACCCGGGCCCCCTCCCCGGCGGAGACCGCCCCGCCGGCACGCCCCCGCCACCGCATCCCCTGGATCCTGGCCTCCCTGCTCGGCGCGGTCTTCGTCGCCCTGCCCGCCGCGTGGCAGGCCGGGGTCTACGGGGTCACCCGCACCGGCACCCTGCACGGCGGCAGCGCCGGCCATCCGGTGACCGCCCTGCGCATCGAGGGCGGCGGAGCGGACATCACGGTCCGCCCGCGCGGGGACCAAGAGGTCGGCTACCGCGCCGAGGTCGCCTGGTCGCGCAAGAAGCCCGTCGTCGAGGAGAGCTGGCAGGACGGCACCCTCACGCTGACGCCGCGCTGTCCCGACGAGGACTCCTGGCCGACCGGAGAACCCTCCTGCTCCGTCCAGCTCGGCGTCGGCGTGCCCGCCGGCCTGCCGGTCACGGTCGAAGCGGACTCCGGCCGCATCGACATCGGAGGCCTCGGCGGCGCCGTCGACGCCCGGGTCGACTCCGGCGAGGTCCGGCTCACCGGGCTGCGCGGCCCGGTCCGGGCCCGCGTGAACTCCGGCAGGGTGGCCGCCACGGCCCTCACCTCACCCGAGATCGAACTCGTCATGGGCTCGGGCCGGGCCGCCGTCGACTGCGTCGCCCCGCCGGGGAAGGTCACCGCCGACATCGGATCGGGCCGGCTCGCCCTCACCGTCCCCGACGCCACCACGTTCCGGGTCACCTCCCGGACCGGCTGGGGCCGCGTCGACCTCGGAGCGGGGCTGTCCGACCCGGCCTCCCCGCGGACCCTGGACCTGACCGTCGGCTCGGGCCGCGCGGACGCCCGGTACCTGGACCTGCTGGGCTGAGCCTCACGGCGCGAGCCCGCCCCGGGCGATGACCTCCGCGTACCAGCGCGCGCTGTCCTTGGGCGTACGCCGCTGCGTGGCGAAGTCCACGTGGACGATCCCGAACCGCTTGCTGTAGCCGTACGCCCACTCGAAGTTGTCCAGCAGCGACCACACGAAGTATCCGCGTACGTCCGTCCCGTCCTCGATGGCCCGGTGCACGGACGCCAGATGACCCCGCAGGTACGCGATCCGCTCCGGATCGTGCACCGCTCCCCGCGCATCGGGGCAGTCGGCGTACGCCGCACCGTTCTCGGTGATCAGCAGCGGCACCCCGGGCAGCTCGTCGCGCAGCCGCGTCAGCAGCTCGTACAGTCCGTCCGCGTCCACCGGCCAGTCCATCGCCGTACGGGGACCGGGTGCGGGCAGGAACCGTACGCGCCCCTCCGCACCCGGCCACGGCGACGCCTCGGTGCCGGGAGGACCTGGCTCCGCGGCCGCGACCACCGTGGGGGAGTAGTAGTTCAGGCCCAGCCAGTCGATCGGCTCGCTGGCCGCCGCGAGATCACCGTCGCGGACGAACGACCAGTCCGTGAGCGCGGCGGTGTCCCGGACGAGATCCCGCGGAAGGCGCCCGTGGAAGACCGGATCGAGGAAGATCCGGTTGCCCACCGCGTCGATCCGCCGCGCCGCGTCCCGGTCGGCGGCCGAGTCCGTCAGCGACCGCACCGCGTGCAGGTTGAGCGTCAGCGACACCTCCGCCGACCGGGGCAGGGCCGCGCGCAGCGCCCGCACGCCCAGCCCGTGGGCCAGGTTGAAGTGATGGGCGGCCCGCAACGCGGCCTCGGGCTCCGTGCGGCCCGGGGCGTGGACCCCGGAGGCGTATCCGAGGAAGGCGGCGCACCACGGCTCGTTGAAGGTGGTCCAGCTCGCCACCCGGTCCCCGAGCGCCCCCGCGACGAGGCCCGCGTACTCCGCGAACCGCTCGGCCGTGTCGCGGCAGGGCCAGCCGCCGCTGTCCTCCAGTTCCTGCGGCAGGTCCCAGTGGTAGAGCGTGGCCACCGGCCGGATCCCCGCCTCCAGCAGCGCGTCCACCAGCCGCCGGTAGAAGTCGAGCCCCCGCTGTACGGCGGGCCCGCGTCCGGTCGGCTGCACCCGGGGCCACGCCACCGAGAAGCGGTAGTCGCTCACGCCCAGCCGTTTCATCAGGCCGACGTCCTCGGCCATCCGGTGGTAGTGGTCGGCGGCGGTGTCCCCGGTGTCGCCGCCCAGCACCTTGCCGGGAGTATGGCTGAAGGTGTCCCAGATCGAGGGCGTCCGCCCGTCCAGGGCGGCTGCGCCCTCGATCTGGTACGCGGCCGTCGCGGTGCCCCACCGGAAACCGGGGGGGAAGCGGAGCGCCGTCCCCGTGGCGGGGGACGCGTCGACACTGGTCATGGGAGGACTCCAGGGAGAGGTGAGGAGGGAGGACGGCGGATTCAGCCCTTGACGGC
Source organism: Streptomyces sp. NPDC006544 (assembly GCF_040611715.1). Classification (NCBI taxonomy): domain Bacteria; kingdom Bacillati; phylum Actinomycetota; class Actinomycetes; order Kitasatosporales; family Streptomycetaceae; genus Streptomyces; species Streptomyces sp. NPDC006544. Next base: position 28,435 of record NZ_JBEXOV010000005.1, read on the forward strand.
GCCCTGCATGATGCCGCCGACGATCTGCCGGCCCAGCAGGCCGAAGACCAGCAGCACGGGCAGCGTCCCGAGCAGGGTGCCCGCCATGATCACGGACTGGTCGTGGACGTAGCCGCCGCCCAGCTGGCGCAGCGCGACCTGCACGGTCGGCTCCGACGAGGACAGGGCGACCACCGGCCAGAAGAAGTCGTTCCAGGCCGTCATGAAGGTCAGCAGCCCGAGCACGGCCATGGCCGGCCGGGCCACCGGCACCACGATCGACCAGAAGACACGGGCGTACGAGGCCCCGTCGACCCGGGCCGCCTCGATCAGCTCGTCCGGCAGGGACTGCGCCAGGTACTGCCGCATGAAGAACACGCCGAAGGCGGAGACCAGTCCGGGCAGGACGACGGCCTGGAGCTGGTTCACCCAGTGCAGTTCCACGATCAGCATGAACAGCGGGATCACCCCCAGCTGCGGCGGGATCATCATCGAGGCGACGACCGCGCCGAGCAGCGCGCCGCGTCCCCGGAACCGCAGCTTGGCGAAGGCGAAGCCGGCCAGCGTGGAACACAGCACCGTGCCGACGGTGATGGCACTGGACACGATCAGGGAGTTGAGGAGGGCCTTGCCGATGTCCGCCTCCTCCAGGACCGCCTGGAGGTTGACCAGAAGCCGGGGACCGGGCAGCAGCGAGGGCATCGGCCGTGCCAGATCGGCGTTGGAGCGGCTCGCCGCGACCAGGGACCAGTACAGGGGGAACGCGGAGACCACGACCGCGAGGCCCAGTACCGCATAGGTCAGCCGGCCACCGCGCCCGGCGGTGGAGGGGGAGCTCATCGGCCGGCCTCCTTGAGGGAACGGCGGCGCACGAGCAGGGCGTTGACCCCGACGAGCGCCACGATCAGCAGGAACATCACCCAGGCGATGGCCGCCGCCCGGCCCAGGTGGAAGAAGCCCCAGCCCTGCTCGTACATGTACAGGCCCAGGGTCTGGTACTGGTGCGAGATGCCCCCGGAGATCGACCCTTCGAAGAGCAGCGGCTCCCCGAAGAGCTGGGTGGCGCCGATCGTGGACACCACCACGGTGAAGACGATGGTGGGACGCAGACCGGGCAGCGTCACATGGAGGAACTGCCGCCATCGGGACGCCCCGTCGACCTCGGACGCCTCGTACAGCTCGCCGGGTATGGACTGCATGCCCGCCAGATAGATGAGGGCGTTGTAGCCCGTCCATCGCCATACGACGATGGACGAGACGGCGATCTGCGAGGCGGCCGTACCGCTCTGCCAGTCCACCGGACCGAAACCGACCACCCCCAGCACGTCGTTGACGAGCCCGAAGTCCCGTCCGAAGAGCTGGGCGAAGATCAGCGAGGCGGCGGCCACCGACGTCGCGTACGGCAGGAGCAGCGCGGTGCGGAAGAAGGTCCGGCCGCGCAGCTTGTAGTTGAGGACGTGGGCCAGGCCCAGGGCGATGAGCAGCTGCGGCACCGTGGAGAGCACGCCGATGGTGAAGGTGTTGCGCAGCGCCGTCCAGAAGAACGGATCGGTGAACAGGGCGGTGTAGTTGTCCAGGCCCCTCCACTCCATCTCCCCGGGGTTCTGCAGCTCGACGCGGTAGACGGAGACGTACGCCGTGTAGAGGAGGGGGAACAGCCCGAAGGCGGCGAACAGGGTGAGGAACGGGGCGACGAAGGCGTACGGGGCGACGCCCCGCCGGGCGGTACGGGTCACGCCGCTCAGCCCAGGGCGTTCTTGACGGCCTTCTTGGCGTTCGACCAGGCCGTCTCCGGCGACGTGCCCTTGCGCTCCACCTCGCTCAGCGCGTTGTTGATCTGGTCGGCGATGTCCTTGTCGTGCACCCCCAGCACCTGGACGGGGGCCTTCTCGGCGGCGTCGCCGAAGATCTGCCCGATCGGCGCGTCCGAGAAGTACGGGTCCTTGGCGTCCGATACCTGGCCTATGGCCTTGACGGCGGAGGGGAAGTTGCCCTGCTTGCGGAAGAGCTTGGTCTGCTGCTCGGCCGCGGTGAGCCAGATGACCAGCTCGGCCGCCTCCTTCTTGTGCGGGGCCGCCCGGGGGACCGCCAGGTAGGAGCCGCCCCAGTTGCCCGCGCCCCCGGGCAGCTTCGCCACGTCCCACTTGCCCTTGCCCGCGTCGCCGGCCTGTCCCTTGATGTAGCCGAGCATCCAGGCCGGGCAGGGCATGGTGGCGAAGGAGCCGGAGGTGAAGGCCTGGTTCCACGGCGGGGACCACTGGTCCAGCTTGGCGCTGAGCCCGTCCGCCGAGGCCGTGACCGACGCGTCCCAGGCCGACTTCACCGCGGGGCTGTTCTCGTAGACGAGCGCGCCCGAGGCGTCGTAGTAGCGCTCCTCGGCCTGGCCGACCATGACGGCGTTCAGGCTGCCCACGCTGTCCAGCCAGGAGCTGCCGGCCGGGGCGTTTGCCTTGTACTGGCGGCCGAGCTCCAGGTAGCCGTCCCAGGTGGCCCACTTGGCGGCCAGTTCCGCGCGGTCGGTGGGCAGGCCCGCCGCCTTGAACAGGTCGCTGCGGTAGCACATGGCCTCGGGCCCGACGTCGGTGCCGAGGCCGAGCACCTTGCCGTCCTTGGTCGTGGCGGCCGCCCACTTGGCAGCGGCGAACTCGTTCTGGAGGGCGCCGGCCCCGAACTCCTTCAGGTCCGAGAACTTGTCGGCCTGCTTCTGCGTCACCGAGGCGATGCGCCCCACCTCGAGGCCCTGGACGTCCGCCAGGCCGCCGCCTCCGGCGAGCCTGGTCTGGAGAGCCTTCCAGTAGTCCTGCTCGTCCTCGGTGTCCGTCTGCTTGATCTTGATGTTGGGGTGGAGCTGCTCGTACTCGGCGTAGAGCCCGGCCTCCTGGTAGCCGAACGCACCGAACAGGTCGATGGTGAGGGTGACGTGGCGGCCGGCGCCCCCGGTGGACTTCGCGTCGGGGTCGGAGTCGGATCCGCAGGCGGCCAGCAGGGTTCCGGCCAGGGTGACGGCGCCGAGGCGGAGCGCGGCTCTTCCGGCGGCTCGGGGGGTGGACATGGTGCGGCCTCCTGGGCTTGGCGGGTGCGACTCTTCCGAGCGGGTCCCGAGAGTATTGAGAGCGCTCTCAGAACGCGAGTGGAGCGTGCACCCCGCACCCGCGCCCCGTCAAGGGTCCTGCGCGCGACGGCGTGATTCGTCCCATTCACCCCGGGAGTAACGCGAGGCGGGCGCCGTTCAGGCCGATCCGCGCCGTACCAGCGACGTCGGGGTGATCACCGAGCCCGGTACGCCGGGGCCGCCCTGCCGGCCCGCGCCGTGCGCCTTGTCCAGGGTCCGCAGCAGCAGCCGGGCCATGAGCCGGCCCATGCCCTCGATGTCCTGGCGCACGGTCGTCAGCGGCGGATCGGTGCCCTCCGCCACGAGCTCCGCGTCGTCGAAGCCCACCAGGGCCACGTCGCCGGGCACGGAGCGGCCCCGCTCGCGCAGGACGCCCAGGGCACCCGTCGCCATCAGGTCGTTCGCGGCGAACACCGCGTCGAGCCCCGGGCAGCGGTCCAGAAGCTCGGCCATCGCGCGGGCCCCGCCCGCCGCGGTGAAGTCGCCCTCGGCGATCAGCGCCGGATCGGCGTCGAGCAGCACGTCCCGGTACCCGTCGAGCCGGTCGGTCGCCGACGTCTGGTCCAGCGGACCGGCGATGTGCGCGATCTGCCGCCGCCCCAGGGACAGCAGGTGCCGTACGGCCTCGCGCGCGCCCCCGCGGTTGTCGGCGTCCACGAAGGCCACCGGGCCGTGTTCCCAGGGGGCCGCGGAATCTCCGGCGCCCCCGGTCCAGCCGGGCCGGCCTCCGTAGACGGTGGGCATCTGGATGCGGCGGGTGATCGCGGGCAGCGGATCGTCGGTGTGCAGGGAGAAGGCGAGCGCGCCGTCCACGTGGCCGCCCGCCAGGTACCGCTCGATCCGGTCGTAGTCGCCGCGGTCCTCCACCAGGAGCAGCACCAACTGCATGTCGTGCGCCGTCAGTTCCTTGCTGATGCCGCGGATCTGGCGGGAGAAGAAGGGATCGGAGAAGATCCGGACCTCGGGCTCGGCGATGATCACGGCGACCGCCCCGGTGCGCCGGGTCACCAGCGTGCGCGCCGCGTGGTTCGGTACGTAGCCCAGGTCCCGGATGGCCGTGCGGACCTTGTCCACCAGATGTGGGCGGACGCCGTCGCCGCCGTTGACGACCCGGGACGCGGTGGCCCGGGACACCCCGGCGCGGGCCGCGACCGCCTCCAGGGTGGGCCGGTCTGCGGGAAGCTGTTCGGCCACGGGCGCTCCTCATGCGGGTCCGGCGGCGGGGCGGGTGCCCCGGGCCCTGCCGCGGGTGGGCCCTGCCGGACAGCAGGGTAACCCGTGCGGCCGGGGCACTGAGAGCGCTCCCGGCCGTACGGGCCCCTTTCCTCGGCCGATTGCGCTGTGAGGCCGGTCGCGGCGCGCGCTCCTCCGGCGGCGAGCTGCCGCTCAGCGTCGTCGACCCCGGCCGGCGTGCCCGCGCGGGCCGCGACGTCCGACGAGGACGGCTTCCGCAGGACGGAGGAATGCGCCGGTGCGGGGTCCGCTCAGCGCCCGAAGTCGAACCAGTTGAGATTCACGTAGTCGGCCGGCTGGCCGCTGGTGAAGGTCAGGTACACGTCGTGCGTGCCCGTGACGCCCGAGATGTTCGCCGGCACGGTCCGCCAGCTCTGCCAGCCGCCGGTGCCCGCCACGGCGAAGCCGCCGATCGACGGGCCGGTCCGGCTGTCGAGCCGGACGTCGACGAGCCCGCTCACCCCGTCGGCCGCGCCGCTGGCGACGCGGCCGTGGAACTGCGTCGCCGGCGCGCCGGAGCCGAAGTCGACGCCCTTGTAGAGGGCCCAGTCGCCGTTGCCGAGGCCCGTCAGGTCCTGGCCTCCGCCCGTGTCCGTGGTGGTCTCCCTCGCCGTGCCGGCCTGGGCGTCGTGGGATTCGGCCTGGACGGGGGCGTAGGCGTCGCGGCCGCCCGCCGGCGGGGTGCTGGGCGGTGTCGTCGGAGGCGTGGCCGGGGGAGTGGTGGGCGGGGTGGTCGGCGGGGTGGTCGTACCGGCCGTGGACTGGAGTACCGAGACGTAGTCGACGACCATCGAGTGGCCCGGCTGGGTCCCCGCGTCGGGTCCGCCGCCGAAGGCCGCGGGGAACTCCCCTCCCATGGCCACGTTCAGGATGATGAAGTAGCCGTGGTGGGTGGCGTTGGTCCAGGTGGTGGCGTCCATCTGGTTCGACCGGACGGTGTGGAAGTTGACCCCGTCGAGGTAGAAGCGCATCTCCTCCACGGCGATGGAGCGGTCCCATTCCACCGCGTAGGTGTGGAAGCCGCCCTGGCAGGTGGTGCCGGCGCACACGCGCTGGCCGCCGATGCCGGACTTCTCGTTGCACGGGCCGCCGGGGCTCGTGCCGCAGTGCATGGTGGCCCACTCGTTGTTGATGCCCTGGACGTTCTCCAGGATGTCGAGCTCGCCGATGCCCGGCCAGTTCCACCAGTTGCCGCGGTAGGGCGCGCCCAGCATCCAGAACGCGGGCCAGTACCCCTTGGCCGCGGCGCCCGTGACGTCGGGCATCTGGATACGGGCCTCTGTGCGCAGCTTGCCGCCCGCCGGGGGCTGGAAGTCGGAACGCCTGGTCTCGACGCGGCCGGAGGTCCAGTTGCCCGCCGCGTCCCGGCGCGGGGTGATGCGCAGGTGACCGGAGCCGTCGAGGGAGACGTTGGAGGCGTTCGCGGTCATCGTCTCGACCTCGCCGGTGCCGAAGCCGGCCGGGCCGCCGGGGTAGCTCGTGCCGGTGGTGTACTGCCAGTTCGCGGTGTTCACGCCGGAGCCCGAGGCCCCGTCGAAGTCGTCGACGAAGACCTGGGACCAGCCCGTGGGGACCGCCGGGGCGGCGGCGCTGGCGGGCAGGCTGACGACGGCGGCGGCCGCGGCCGCCACCGCCACTGTGCTCAGTGCGGCGATGACGGCCCGTCGGACCGACCGCCGTTCTCTGCCGGGTGTCTGGGGCATGGGTGCCCTCTCTGAGGGGGTGTGGGGGAACGGGGATCGCGGGGACAGCGGGGACAGCGGGGACAGCGGGGACAGCGGGGACAGCGGGGACAGCGGGGATCGCGGGGGATCAGGGAGAAGCGCGGGGGACGCGGGGAGGACGGGCGGAGCGAGGCACCCCGGGGGTGGGTCGAACCGGCGCGTGAGAGCGCTCTCAAGCGGGGGTCGGTGGCCACTGTGCTCCCCGCCCCAGGGGCCGTCAAGGGATCGGACGGGAAAGCTCCCGGGCCGTCCGGGCGGTCGCGCGTCGCGCGAGCGCCCGGACAGGGGCCCCGGCCGCGGGCGCAAGTGGGGATACGGCCTTTTCTCGCTGAGACCTCAACTGAGTAGGCCCTCTTGTGAGTTGAGGGAGAGGTATCAACAATGCGCATGACAACCGAAGGATCTTCGGTCGCATTGTCACCAGAGGGGAACCCCCACATGAACAAGCCTCTCGCCGCCGCCGCGTTCGCTCTGCTCCTCACCGGAGCGGCAGCGGCCCCGGCCGTGGCCCAGTCCACCAGGGAGGGTGCGGCCACCCAGGCCGTCGCGGTCACCTACGCGGGCACGGTCGCGCTCAGCAACTGCTCCGGCTCGGTCGTCCGCGTGCCCGACTCGCTGCCCACCGATCCCGCGCTCGTACTGTCCAACGGTCACTGTCTGGAATCGGGCATGCCGGCCGCGGGCCAGGTGATCAAGGACAAGGCGTCCAGTCGCTCCTTCTCGCTGCTCAACGCCTCGGGCTCCAAGGTCGCGACGCTGCGCGCGAGCAAGATCTCGTACGCGACGATGACCGACACGGACATCTCGATCTACCAGCTCACCAAGACGTACGCGCAGATCAGCAGCCAGTACGGCATCAACGCGCTTACCCTGAACGACGCCCACCCGGTACAGGGCACCGCGATCAAAGTGGTGTCCGGGTACTGGAAGCGCACCTACAGCTGCAACGCGGACGGTTTCAGCTACCTCCTCAAGGAGGGTGAGTGGACCTGGAAGGACTCGCTGCGCTACACCTCCGCCTGCAACACCATCGGCGGCACCTCTGGCTCGCCGGTGATCGACACGACGACGGGGAAGGTCGTCGCCGTCAACAACACGGGCAACGAGGACGGCGGGCGCTGCACGGTGAACAACCCGTGCGAGGTGGACCAGGGCGGGGCCGTGACGGTCCGCCAGGGCATCAACTACGCGCAGCAGACGTACATCATCGTCCCCTGCGTGGGTCCCGGTAACAAGATCGACCTGGCCCGCGCCGGCTGCACCCTTCCGAAGCCGTAGCGCTCAGGTCCGCCGGCGGGGGTCCTCCGCGGCCCCCGCCGGCGGACCCGTACTCGCCCGTCCGGCGGCCCTGTCCGTCCCGCCCGCCCCACCCCGCCGCGTCCTGCCCGTCCCGTCGCGTCCCGCCCGTCCCGTCCCGTCCGTGTCGGCTACAAGCCGTACCGCCGGGCGGACTCCTCCTCCTGTGCCAGCCGGTGCAGGGCCTTCAGTACCGGCTGGAAGAGGACCGTCGCGGCGACCGAGGTCTCCACCTGTTCCGTCTCGGAAGGGTGGGTCTCGACGAAGTCCAGGTCGCGCACGGCCGCTTGGTGCATGAGCTCCGCGTACGGAGCCATGAGCTCCGCGTCCCACGGATAGCCGAGCCGGATCAAGGTGGCCACGGCGACCACCAGCGACCGGTGGACCGGCGAGAGGGCGCCGAGCTCCCGGGCGGTCGACCAGCCCAGCAAGTGCAGCAGCCGGTCCACCTCGAGCCGCGCGCTCGCCACCGCCCCGTCCTCCTCGTCCGGCTCCGGCCCCTGCGGCAGTGCCCAGAGCGCCGCGCCGAGCCGGATCGTCCGGCCGAGCGACTCGTCGTCGACGTGGCCGAGGACCTCCCGGACCTTCGCCACCGACAGGCCCCCCACCTGGATGAGCGCGCGCACGAGGCGCAGTCTCCGCACGTGTCCCTCGTCGTACTCCGAGGTCGTCGCGCCGACGCGGCGCCCCGCGGGCAACAGGCCCTCGCGCAGGTAGTACTTGATGGTCGCGGTGGGCAGGCCGCTCCGTTCGCTCAGCTCCGCCAGCCGCATCTCTTGAACCTTCCATTGGAGAGTGTCACTATCCAACCGGGCGCTGGACAGTGCCGTGCCGTCATCCAATCAGGCCACCTGGAGGCCGTGTGTCCGCGAAGCCGTTACCGGGCCGTACCACCGCCGCCGTCGAGGGCGACGTGGTCGTCCTGCTGATAGGGATGCGCATCAACCACTTCTGGGCCGTCCACCACTGGCTGCCGGTCCTCCTGGCCATGCCCCGCATGCTCCGCGAGCTGGCCCGCGACGAGGGCCGCGGACTCCTGAACCACGTCCTGCTCACCGCGTCACCCCGGACGTACTACGTCGTCCAGTACTGGGAGTCCAAGGAGAAGCTGTACGCCTACGCGGCCGCGCCGGACATGCTCCACCGCAAGGCCTGGGCGATGATGAACCGCAAGGAGCTCACCGGCAAGGCGCGCCAGCACGTGGGCCTGTGGCACGAGACGTACATCGTGCCCGAGGGCTCGTACGAGTCCATCTACGCGGACATGCCGCCCTTCGGGCTGGGTGCGGCCACCGGCGTGCTCCCCCTCGAAGCCCGCGGCCGCGGCGCTGCCGACCGCCTGGCGCACCGTTCCGTTCCGGCCGTTCCGGAAGGCTGAGCGCACGCGACGAGGGCCCGTCCGGATCCTCCGGACGGGCCCTCGTCGCGGCGGCCGGTGCTCGCGCACCGGACGGGCGGTGGAATCAGTTCTTGGGGACCTTGACGACGACGGTGCCGCACACCTTGTCGGCGAAGGTCTGCTTCTTCTCGTCCCACAGCGGCCAGAGCCAGCCGAGGTAGCAGGCGACGGAGTCCAGGAAGTGCGCGAGCCTGCGGACGAAGGCCATGCCGAAGCCCAGGACGCTCCCGTCGACCGCGCGGCGCAGGCTGATCCCCAGGGCCTTCTTGCCGATCGTCTGTCCGGTCGAGCCTTCCTTGTACAGCTGGAAGATGCTCATGCCGATCGTGTACAGGACGCCGATCGTGAAGAAGACGCCGGGGCCCGCGGTCGCCGGGTCGTCGCTCATGGCGAGGTCGATGAGGCCGAGGGCGTACATCGGGGCCACGGTGATCAGGCCGTCGAGCAGGAGCGCACCGACGCGCAGACCCCAGTGAGCCAGGGGCGGCATCCCGGCGCCGGGCATTCCGGCGGGCATGCCCGGCATCCCGGCAGGCGGGTACGCGCCGTACGGCTGCTGCGGGGGCATGCCCACCGGGGGCTGCTGCGGGTAGCCGTACTGCGGGGGAACGCCCTGCGGCGCCTGCTGCGGGTAGCCGGGCTGGCCCTGCGGGGGCTGCTGGCTGTAGGGGTTGTTCGGGTCGCCGAAGCTCATGGCGAAGTCTCTCCAGGGGTGTAACGGGGACGAGCGGCACGCGTGGAGGGACGCCATGACCTGAGCGGGTCCGCCCCCCCTGCGCAATCCGCGAACTTGCGGGGCCATCGTGTTAGTAAGATCGGCCACTTGTCCAATTGACGAGCCCATGACCCGACGGGGCGCCGCTACTTGCCCACCAGCCGTGAAGCGCGGTCCTGTGCGGTCGTGCGCGCGCACGCGCGGGGCCTCGGGGGACCGGGACCGAGGGCGCAACGGCCCGCGAGGGCGAAGCCCCCGGAACGGCATGGAGTCCCGGACCCTGACAACGGGTCCGGGACTCCCGGGGCCACTTCGCTGACCGCCACCTACAACGACCGGAGGCCTCCGCGGTCACCGCCTTGCGGCGACCTCGTGGCGTCCCGCGTCCCGAAGGCGGCCGGCACCGCCGGGGTCTGGCCCCCGGCGCGTGCCGTGGGGATCATGAGGAGACGTCGGGGCGAAGGGGCTCCGGCACGCCACCGAGCCCAGGGGGTCCATGTGCCGTCCGTCGAGTCGAGCTACGCGTCAGGGGCGTGCGAAGTGCCGTTGTCGGGTGACACGATCGGGGAGAACCTCGACCGAGCCGTCCGCGGGTTCCCCGGCCGGGACGCCCTCGTAGAGGTGGCGACCGGGCGTCGGTGGACGTACGCGCAGTTCGGCGCCGACGTCGACGCCCTCGCCCTCGGACTGCTGGACCTGGGCATCGTCAAGGGGGACAGAGTCGGCATCTGGGCCCCCAACCGGGCCGAGTGGACGCTCGTGCAGTACGCCACCGCCAAGATCGGGGCGATCCTCGTCACCGTGAATCCGGCCTACCGCTCCCACGAGCTGGAATACGTCCTGTGCCAGTCCGGGGTCCGGCTGCTGGTGGCGGCGGACCGGTTCAAGTCCTCCGACTACGCGGCCATGGTCGAGGAGATCCGGCCGCGCTGCGCGGCACTGGAGTTCGTGGCCCTGCTGGACGGGCCGCTCTGGAACTCCCTGCTGGAGCGCGGCCGCCATGGCGACCGGGCCGACCTCGCCCGTGCCCAGTCCGCACTGAGCCCGGACGACCCCGTCAACATCCAGTACACCTCGGGGACCACCGGCTTTCCCAAGGGCGCGACGCTCTCGCACCACAACATCCTGAACAATGCCTTCTTCGTGGGCGAGACGTGCGGGTACACCGAGCTCGACCGGGTCTGCATCCCGGTCCCCTTCTACCACTGCTTCGGCATGGTCATGGGAAACCTCGCCTGCACCAGCCACGGCGCGGCCATGGTCATCCCCGCGGCTGCCTTCGAACCGGGGGCCACCCTCGCGGCCGTACAGGCGGAGTCCTGCACCTCGCTCTACGGGGTCCCCACCATGTTCATCGCCCAGCTGGCCCATCCGGACTTCGAGTCCTACGACCTCTCCAGCCTGCGCACGGGCATCATGGCCGGCTCGCCCTGCCCGGTCGAGGTGATGAAGGAGGTCATCGACCGGATGGGCATGCGCGAGGTGTCCATCTGCTACGGGATGACGGAGACCTCGCCCGTCTCGACCCAGACCCGGGTGGACGACTCGGTCGAGCGCCGGGTCTCCACCGTGGGCCGCGTCGGACCGCACCTGGAGGTCAAGGTCGTCGATCCGGCCTCCGGCAGGACCGTCCCGCGCGGCGAACCGGGCGAACTGTGCACGCGGGGCTACTCGGTCATGCTCGGCTACTGGGACCAGCCCGAGCGGACCGCCGAGGCCGTCGACGCGGCGCGCTGGATGCACACGGGCGATCTCGCCGTCATGGACGGCGACGGCTACCTGAGCATCACCGGCCGGATCAAGGACATGGTGATCCGGGGCGGCGAGAACCTGTATCCGCGCGAGATCGAGGAGTTCCTGCACGGGCACCCGGACGTCATGGACGTCCAGGTGATCGGCGTACCCGACCCGAAGTACGGGGAGGAGCTCATGGCGTGGGTACGGATGCGCGAGGGTGCGGAGCCGTTGACCGCGCCGGCCGTCCGGGCCTTCTGCGAGGGCCGGCTGGCCCACTTCAAGATCCCGCGCTACGTCCACGTCGTGGAGGAGTTCCCGATGACGGTGACGGGCAAGATCCGCAAGATCGAGATGCGGGAGATGGCGGTCCGGCTGCTGCACCCGCCCACGAGCCCGTAGGACGGCCACCGGTCACTGGTCAACGGGCCTCGGTCATCGGCCACCGGGCCCCCGCCCCACCGGTGGCTGCCGCTGTCCGGTGTCCGACCACCCTCGGCGGGCCGGACACCGGGCGGGCCGTGCCGTCGCTCAGCGCGCCGCCTTGGCGCCCTTCCCCGCGACGGTGTTGCCCGTGACCGCGCCGTCGCCGGCCAGGGTCACCGCGTGGCGGACCCCGTCGGAGCCGAGGACCACGACCCGCCAGGCGCTCCCGCCACCCTCCTGGGCGATCACGCGCAGCCCTTCGGCCTTGCCACCGGGTACGGCCGCCTCCGCCTTCTCCAGGGCCTGGGCGGCCGCCAGCGCGGGAAGCGGCACGGGTGCGTGGTCCGGCCGGTCGACGACCTTCCCCTCCTCGCGTCCCGGCTTCCCGGGCCCCTCCATGCCCGGCCGGCCGCCCTTGTCGGCCCGCGGGCCGGGCCGGCCGGGAAGCGGAGCCGCCTCGGGGCCGCCGCCCCGGCTCTCGAGGTCGAACCGGTCCCAGACCCGCTCCGCACGGGTGCGCCGCACGTGGTCGTGGTCCGCCACCGCCACCGCCGCGGCCCCCGCGGTGCCGGCCGCCGCGACGACGACCAGCCCGAGGGCCACCCAGCGGGCCCGGCCTTCACGGGTGAACCGTACGATCCGGGCACCGCGCCCCGGGGCCTTGCCGGTCGCGTCCGCGGCGGCGCCCTCGCCTCCCTCGCCCGGACCCGCCGGATAGGCGGGCGGCTGGGGACTGGACTGAGTCATCTGTGTGCTCCTCGCGTTCTCCGGGCGACGCGCCCGGCTCTCGGCCGATCGTGCGAGCACGAGCCTGAAGCTCTGCTGAAGCCGGCTGAAGAACCCTTCAGCAAGCCGGCGGCCCGACCTGCGAACCTTGCCTCATGCGCGTACTGGTGGTCGAGGACGAGCGGCGACTGGCCGCGGCCCTGCAACGTGGTCTCCGGGCCGAGGGCTTCACGGTGGACACGGCACACGACGGGCCGCAAGGCCTGTGGATGGCGGGAGAACACGACTACGACGCCATCGTGCTCGACATCATGCTCCCCGGACTCAACGGCTACCGGGTCTGCGCCCGGCTGCGCGCGGCGGGCTGCGAGTCCGGCATCCTCATGCTCACCGCGAAGGACGGCGAGTACGACGAGGCCGAGGCCCTCGACACGGGAGCGGACGACTTCCTCTCCAAGCCCTTCTCCTACGTCGTCCTCGTGGCCCGCCTGCGCGCCCTGATCCGGCGCACCGGCCGGCGCAGCCCGCAGGTCATGGAGTTCGGCGACCTCCTCATCGACCCGGCCCGCCGGGTCTGCACCCGCGGCGGCGTCGAAGCCCGGCTGACCTCGCGCGAGTTCGCCGTCCTGGTGCACCTCGCCCGCCGCGCCGGAGAAGTGGTGCCCAAGCGGGACATCCTGGACAACGTCTGGGATGCCCACTACGAGGGGGACCTCAATGTCGTCGAGGTCCACGTCAGCGCCCTGCGCCGGAAGATAGACGCGCCGTTCGGCCGGGCCGCCGTGGAGACCGTCCGAGGAGCCGGCTACCGGCTGGCGGCCGACGGTGGCTGAGCCCCGCGAGCTCCGTGCCGCCCGCCCGTCCCCGCGCCCCGCTCTCGTCCGGCTGCGTGAAGCCGCGTACCGGCTGCGGCCCAGATCCGTGCGCGCCCAGGCCACCCTCGGCGCGTCCGCCGTGGTGGCGCTGGCCCTCGGCGCGGCCTCCGTCGCGCTGCTCGGAGCGCTGGAGACCAACCTGACGCGCACCGCCCAGGCCGACGCCGAACAGCAGGCCGTCACGATCGCCGCCCTAGCAGCCGCGGGCCGGCTGGACTCCGTACCGCCCCCCGCCCGCGGAACGGACTTCGTGCAGGTGGTGGACGCGCAGGGACGGGTCCTCGCGGCCAGCCCCAACCTCGCGGGCCGCCCGGCCCTCGCCCCGGCGCCTCCCCGCATCCCCGGCACCGTACGGGACACCTGGAAGGGCGTCCGGCTCCGCGAGGCCCACCGGCAGCGGGTCGTCCAGGTCACCACCGTCACCGCGAACGGCCTGGTCACCGTCTACGCCGGGACCTCGCTCAGGGACGCCGACACCGCCGACGAGACCATCATGGCGGCGCTGTTCATCGCGGTCCCGCTGCTCGTCCTCATCGTGGCCCTGATCACCTGGCGGGTGACGGGCTGGGCGCTGCGCCCCGTCGAGGCGATCCGGGCCGAGGTCGCCGAGATCGGCGACCGCGAACTCCACCGCCGGGTACCCGTACCGCGCACCCGCGACGAAGTGGCCCGCCTCGCCGTCACGATGAACGAGACCCTGGACCGGCTGGAGGCTTCCGGGATCCGCCAGCGCCGCTTCATCGCGGACGCCTCCCACGAGCTGCGCAGCCCCATCACGGTCCTGCGCACCCAGCTCGAGGTCGCTCAGGCCCACCCGGATCCCGCCCTGTGGGGCGAACTGGTCAGCGGGGCGCTGGAGGACACCGTACGGCTCCAGGACCTCGCGGCCGACCTGCTCCTGCTGGCCCGCCTCGACACCTCGGAGCCGCCGCCCGCCACCGACGTCGACCTCACGGAGGTGGCCCGGGACGCCGCCCGCGCGCGTGGGGGCGACCGGGTCCCCGTCCGCACCGACATCGCCCCGGGGATCACGGTGCGCGGCAGCACCATCTGGCTGTCCCGGCTGGTGACGAACCTGCTGGACAACGGGCAACGGCACGCCGAGCGGCGGGTCGTACTCGCGCTGCGCGCCGACCGGGTCCGGGGCGAAGCCGTACTGGAGGTCACCGACGACGGCGCGGGCATAGCCCCCGCCGACCGGGAACGGGTCTTCGAGCGGTTCACCCGGCTCGACGACGCCCGCGCCCGCGACGAGGGAGGCACCGGTCTGGGCCTGGCCATCGCCCGCGACATCGCCCTCCGGCTGGGCGGCTCCCTGCGCGTCGACGACTCCCCGCAGGGAGCCCGCCTGGTGGCCCGGCTCCCGCTGGCCCGCTGAGGAACGGTCCGGGAGACCTGGCGCCGGCCAGAAGGACCGGACGGCGGACCGGACGGCGGACCGTGCGGCGTACCGGGCGGGACGGGGTGAGGCGGACCGGGATCGAGCGGACCGGTACCAGCTCACCGGGAGCCGCTCACCGGTATCAGCAGACGGGTCGGCGGCCCCCGTCCCGGGCGGCCTCCTCGGCGGCCGCCACCGGCGCCGGCAGTCCGGGCACCGGATCGGCGGGTACCGTCAGCCGCCCCTCCCGGCCGACGGCGAACGACGCGCCCTTGACGGTGACCCGGCCCGTGGAGACGGCCTCCAGGACGCCGAGGGCGGCGACGTACGCGGGGAAGCTCTCCACGTCCCGCCGGTGGCGGGCCGGCTCCCGGTACCCGCCGAGGGCGGGACAGCCGTCCTGCCCGGTGAGCGTGTACGAAGTGGTCACCACCCGGTACGCGCCCTCCGGGCGCAGCGCGGCGCCGTCGATGAACACGTCGCCCGGCGCGACCCGGTCCCCGGCCGGCCGGGCCGCGTCGAAGGAGTAGCGGACGTTGCCGGACACCGCGAGCGGCGCGTACGTCAGCACGCCGGCCTCGTCCTGCGCCCACTGCTGCTCCAGCGCGTCGTGGAGCTGCTGCCCGCTCACCTCGGCGCTGACCAGAGGGCATCCGTAGCCGACGGCCCGCCAGGCCCGTTCGAAGGAGACCGGGTCGTCCAGGGCGGGACCGGCGGGCAGGTCCGTGTTGACGACGCTCCGGCCGACGCGCGGGGCGAGCGCGATGAGCGCCAGATCCGCGCCGGACCGCTCCGGCCGGGGGCTGGTGTCGAAGGAGTCCGGCGGCTGGGCGGCGGCCCACAGCGCCCAGTCGGCGACCAGGTTGCCCATGGTGCTCTCCCCGGCGGGCGACAGCCGGCGGTGGAAGGACGCGCGCTGGCGCCCGATGGCCGTCGCGGCGTGCCGTGCGGCGTGACCGTTCCAGTGGTCGACGACCTCCCGGAGCGCGGGATCGGGGTCGACGTCACGGGTGTTGGGATGGTTGACGGAGGTGGTGAGCGCGCGGACGACCGCACCGGTGCCGGGGTCGAGGCGCAGGGTGATCTCGCCGACGATCTGCCCGTGGCAGCCTGCCTCGACGAAGGGCCGCGGCCGCCCGTCCGGGTCCGGCAGCATCATGTTGAAGGCGTTGTGCCAGTGCCCGGTCACGATCACGTCGATGTCGGGGGAGGCACGCAGCGCCAGCTCGTAGGCCGGACCGCTGGGTTCGCCGCCGGAATCGAAATCGCTGCCCGCCACCGCCCCGTCGTGCATGCTGAGCACGATGGCGCGGACCCCGAGCTCCTTGAGCCGGGCGGCGCAGAGGTTGGCGGCGGACAGCTCGTCGAGGGTCGTGAGGCCGGGCTGGAAGGAGTTCGCGAAGAACTCGCTGCCGAGGGCCGTCAGATGGATGAAGCCGATGGGCAGCCGCCGGCCGCCGGGCGCGTCCACCCATTCGACGTGGTACGGGGGGAGCACGGTCTCCCCGGTCGCCGCGGACACGGCATTGGCGCTGTAATAGCGGAAGTCGGCGCCGTGGAAGGTGGCGCCGCCCGAGTCCGGGAAGCTGTTGGTCCACCCCGCCCCCTCGTAGGGAAGCCCCTGCTCCATGTGCCGGACGAGGAAGCCGGGCGTCCGGTCGAACTCGTGGTTGCCGGCCGTCGCGAAGTCCAGCCCGAGCCGGTTGAGGGCCTCGATCGTCGGCTCGTCGGCGAGGGTGAACGCCGGGAACTCCCAGCCGGAGAAGAGGTCGCCCGGCGCGAAGAAGAAGGAGTTGGCCCGCCCCTCCCGCAGCCGGGCCAGATGGGTGGCCATGTACGCGACGCCGCCGACGGTGTACGCACGGCCGCCCGCGCCGGTGATGACGGAGTCCCGGGCCGGGGGAGCGGACAGGTAGCCGTGCAGATCGGTGATGTGCAGCAGTTGCACGTCGACGTAGCCCGCGACGCTCGCCGGATCGCGCCCCGCGCGGGTGGCGGCCGCCGCGGTACCGGTGAGCGCCTTGACCCCGAACGGCCCGGCGGCCGCCCCCGCGCCGCCGGTGGCGGCGGCCGCCCCCGCGGCCAGGAACCGGCGTCGGCCGAACTCTTCCATCGGTGCTCGCCTTTCGCCTGGTGGAGGCAGCTCCGGCCGCGCGCGGGGCAGTCTGCGCGCCTGGGCCGCCCGTCCGTCTCGCGTCGTACGTCCGTCTCGCGTCGTGCGTCCGTCGGGCGGAAGTCCGGGAGGCCCATCCTGTGGAGCGCCCCCGGCGCGACCGCAGGGCGTGCACGACATTTCCCCCGCGCCCCGTCGGTATCCGGCCGTTCTCGCCTCCCGGCGGCTCCCGGAGGGCCGGTCCCGAGTGCCTCGCCCGCCCGTTCCCGCGGTCCCGCGACGAAGGCCGGTTCTGGTTACTCCGCCCCCCGCGCTCGGATCTACTCCCTCACTCAGCGGTCCCGCGGAGCGGTGGACCGCCGCTGTCCGACGACGACGTGAAGGAGCTGCACGTGGCTGAGGAGAAGGCATCGAGGGCGCCCGCGCAACCGGCGGCACCAGGCGGGCAGGTGGCCGCCGACCCGCCCGAGTTCACGTTCAGCTGGGGCGGGCACAACGAGGCCATGGAGCACCTCTCGCTCCGCAGGATGGCCGCCCGCCTGCCCGACGCGCTCGCGCAGACCGCGCGGATGGCCTGGCGGATCGACCCCGCTTCCGTGACCTGGCTGCTGGCCGGCCAGGTCCTCGCCGGAGCCTGTACGGCGGCCACCCTCGCCGGGGTCGCCGACGCGATGGGCCCGCTCCTGTCGGGCGGCGGCGCCGGCGAGCGCATCGGGGCCGCGGCCTGGCCGCTGGCCGTCGCCGCGGTCGCGGCCGGGGCCGGCACGACGGCCGAGATCGCCGCCGGCAGCGCGGCCCGCCGGCTCACCCCGCGGCTGGCCACGACGGCCGACCTGGACATGGTCGACGCCCACATGGACGTGGAGGTCTCCGCCTACGACGAACCCGCGTTCTCCGACCGTTCGGAGGCAGCCGAGATCGGGGCCGCCCGTTCCTCCCTGCTCGTCAAGGACGCGATGGCCTTCACCAACGGCCTGGTCAACCTCCTCGCGGTCGCGGGGGTCCTCGCCGTCGTCCACCCCGTCCTGATGCCGCTGCTCCTGCTCTCCGTCGTGCCGCGGGGCATGGGAGCCGTCATCGCAGCCCGCCTGGACTACGCCCTCCACAACGAGACGATCGCCTCCCGCAACATCCGCGGGATGATGCGCTGGTACCTCACCACCCACAAGCTCGGCGACGAGCTGCGCTGCAACTCCATGCGCCCCTACGCGCACGCCTGGTACGCCACGGTCTGCGCCCGCATCGACGCCAAACTCGTCGGCTCCGCCCCCCGCCACCTGAGGGTCTCGCTCCTCGCCGCGGCGCTCGGCGGCCTCTTCCAGCTGGGCACGTGGGCCGCGCTCGCCGCGCTCGTCCTCACCGGCTCCATGGCCCTCGCGGCGGCGGGCACCGCGATCGTCGCCATGAGGACCTCCGCGTCCGCGCTGTCCGGCCTCGTGGTCTACGGGGCCGCCATGTTCCAGCACGCCCTCTACCTCGAGGACTACCGTCTCTTCCTGGAGCAGGCCCGCGAACTGGCCGGCACCCGGGGCTCCGTGGAGGCGGAGCCGCCGGAGAAGGTCAGCCTGGAGAACGCCTCGTACACCTACCCGGGCAAGGACACCCCGGCGCTCGGCCCGGTCAGCCTGTCGCTGTCCCGCGGCGAGATCATCGCCGTCGTCGGGGAGAACGGCGCCGGGAAGTCCACCCTCATCCGGCTGCTGACCGGCCTCACGGTGCCCAGCGACGGGGAGGTGTACTGGGACGGCGTCCCGACGCGCGCGCACGACCAGCACACTCTGTGGGCCCACGTCGGTCTGGTCGCCCAGTCCTTCGCGCACTGGCCCTTCACGGCCCGCGAGAACGTCACCCTCGGCCAGCCCGACGAGCGCGGCGACGACGCCGTGGCCCAGGCGCTCGACGCGGTCGGCATGCGCGAGGCCGTCCGGGGCTACCCGCAGGGTCTCGACACGCTCCTGGCCCGCTCCCTGTGGGGCGGCCACGAACCCTCCGGCGGCCAGTGGCAGCGGCTGGCCTGCGCCCGCGCCTTCCACCGCAAGCCACGGTTCCTGATCATGGACGAGCCGACCTCGGCGATGGACGCACGGGGCGAGCACCAGATCTTCACCGGGCTTCAGGCGATGAAGGAGGACCGGATCACCATGATCGTCACGCACCGGATGGAGAACTGCCGCCTGGCCGACCGCATCATCGTCCTGGAGAAGGGCCGCGTCACCGAATCCGGCACCTTCGCCGAACTGACCTCCCTGGGCGGCACCTTCGCCGAGCTGTACGGCCTCTCCCAGGACCGCTGAGCGGCGGCCGAAGACGCTGAGCGACACGGAGCCGCGGATCCCTCCGCCCCCACGCGGGGGACGGCGTACGGGATCCGCGACTCCCGTCCCTCAGGTACGGGACCGCTGGACGTCAGCTCTTGCCCACGCCGCCGCTCTTCACCAGATCGGTGATGTCCGCGGTGTCGGCGGCCGGCGGAGCGGAGATGTCCTTCGCCACACCGAACGACAGGAAGTCCACGTTCACGCTCATGGTGCCGTAGGCCTGGTTCAGCCGCGAGGGCATGCCCTTGTCGTCCACCCAGATGTCCGCGACGAGCTCGTCGGAGCCGCTGCCGCCCATCGCTCCGAACGCGGAAGCGGCGTCGCCCAGCTTGGACGAGGGAATCGTGGCGCGGTAGTGCACCGAGCTCTTGCCGTTGACGTCCTCGCTGCCGACCTTGGTGACGTTGCTGGCCCACTTCAGCGACTTCAGTCCGGCCGTCGGGTCGTTGTTCCCCGACTCCATGGCCGCGACGCCCTTGTCGCCCAGCACGGCCGAGGCGTCGAGCTTCAGCCAGGTCTTGCCCTTGTAGGGGCCGTCCGGCGCCGGGTCGATGCCGTAGTAGTACGAGCCCTGGACGAGCCGGTAGGTGATCGTGCCGTCCGCGACCAGGTCCTCCATCTCGAGGTCCTTGGCCGGCATCTCCGCCTCCATCGCGAGGCCGTTGCCCCACGAGTAGACGCCGTTCATCTGGACCGGCTTGCCGCCCGTGTCGGGCATCGTCACGGTCATCTTGACGTCGGCCGAGCCGGCCTTCGAGGCGTCGTCGGAGGCCTTCGCGAGCGTCGCGACGAGCGTCTCCGCAGAATCGGCGGCCTTCTTGCCCACCGATGTGCCGACCGCGCAGCCGCTCACGCCGACCGTCACGACCAGTGCCGCCGCGATGCCCGTGGCCGTCCTGCTTGCCTTCATTGCCCCACCCCTTGCTCATATACCGGTACCGGTGTCCGGTGTCCACCCCTGGACTGCCGGACATCTTCCCACGCTCGCACGCCCTGACGATTTTCCGGGTGTCCTTTTCCTTCCGCCGACCACCGTCCCGGGGCGGTCCACCGGGACGGTGGTCCCGCGGACCGGGCCCGGAAATCCCTTCGAGCCGTCCCGTACGCCCTGGATATGCTTCCGAAATGTTGCGACTGGAGCGGCTCCGGGCCGATCACCGAGACAGCCTGCTGGCCTTCGAGCGGGAGAACAGGGAGTACTTCGCCCGCTCGGTACCGGACCGCGGGGACGCCTACTTCGCGGAATTCGACGCCCGGCACCGGGCCCTGCTCGCCGAACAGGACGAGGGTGCCTGCCACTTCCACCTGGTGATCGACGAGGCCGGCGGCGACGTCGCCGGGCGGGTCAACCTCGTGGACGCCGAGGACGGCGTCGCCGAACTCGGCTACCGCATCGGCGCACGCTCCGCGGGCCGGGGCATGGCGACGGCCGCCGTCGCGAAGGTCTGCGCTCTCGCCGCCTCGCAGTACGGGCTGCGCGCGCTCACGGCCGTCACCACCCTCGACAACGCGGCCTCCGCGGCGGTCCTGGGCCGCAGCGGCTTCGAAGTGGTGGGGGAGCTCACCGTCGACGGCCGGCCCGGGCTGAGCCACCGGAAGGCGCTGACCGCGCGGAGCTGACGCCCGCTCGGCCGGAGGACGCGCTGCGTCACCCCATCGCTGCGCCCGGCGCGCGCGGGAGGCGATGATCACGGAGGGTGTTGATCACCGGCAGCGCGCGCTGCCGGCCGGCCCCCGCACCGAGGAGTCCCCGACCGCATGGTTGTCGCCGTTGCCGTCGCTGTCGCCGCCGTCGTCGGAGCTGCTCTGATCGCCGTGGGTGCCGTGCGGCCCGGCCGCCGCGTCGCACACCCACGGGGCAGTCCGGACGCCGGGCCGGCCGTCGCCGCCACCGGACTCGACTCCTCCTCCTCGTCCTCATCCTGCTCATCCTGCTTTCCCAACCCGGCCTGCCTGACGGCGCGCTCGGCCCAGGACCCGGCAGTCGCCCGGACGGGCGGCCGCGCCGGCGCCGGCGCCCTCATAGACCTCTCCCCCGAGTACGCGCACCCGGTCACCCCATGGCGCGAGTGGCCGAGGACGGGGCACGGAGCCACGGCCGAGGAGAGCTGAGCCGTGGCCCGTGGACTCGGCGAACCCGTCGCGAAGGTCCCTCCGGAGACTCCGCCGGAGGCGGTCGACGACCCGCGCGGCGCGGTCGACCGGCCGACGGCGCGGCGCCGGGCCCGGGTGACGGGCTCCCAGGGCGCCCACCCACAGCACTAGCCCTTCCCCGACGGCCGCGCCACGGCCACCGAGACGAGCGCCAGCGGCGCGCCGACGACGCCGACATCATCCGACGGGGCGCACGCCGCCCACCTCCCTCGTGGATCCACGAGCCCGCCCACCTCCCCCGGGGCGCCCGTCCCGGCCGCGCCGGGGTTCCCGCCTCTGCCCTTCCCTCCGTCCGGTCCCGCCCGCGGCCCCTGCCCTGCCCGTACCTGTCCTGCCCGTACCCGCCCTGCCCGTACCCCTTCCCCCTTGGAGCAAGCCCATGGCCTCCGCCCCGCTGCCGCCCCCGGGCTGCCCCCACGCCGGACCCGCCCGCAGGACCGTCGCCAAGGCCGCGGCCCTCGCCGCCGCGGGCATCACCACGGGCCTCGCCCCGACGGCGTGGGCCGCACCGGCCCCGGCCGGCACGGTGGGAGCCGCCGCGTCGGCGGCGCCGGCCGCGGAACCCGTACGGGCCGCTCCCGCGGACCCCCTCCCGCTGCGCACCGACCGCCACAGCCAGGGCGACATCCTCGCCGGATTCCGCAAGGACCACGCCTGCCTGCTCCTCCTCCACTTCCGCGACGCCGCCAAGGCCCGCACATGGCTGACCCGCCTGCTGCCCTCGATCTCCACCACCGAGGAAGTGGCGCGGTTCAACAAGGCCTTCAGCAAGGCCCGTCGGCGCGCCGGCGGCACCGACCCCGAATCCATGTCCGGCCTGTGGACCGGACTGAGCCTCACCCATCCGGGCCTGCGCCTGTTCGCGGGCAAGGAGCCCTTCCCCGCCGCCCCGCCCGGATCCAGCGCCGAGGCCTTCACCCAGGGCTCGGCCGCCCGCGCGCGGCAACTCGGCGACACCGGCACCAGCGACCCGCAGTCCTGGCTGTTCGGCGCCGAGGAACCCGGGCGCGCGGTGCACGCCGTCCTCACGCTCGCCGCCGACGACCCCGAGCGCCTCGCCACCGCGGTGGCCGAACACCGCGACGGCGCGACCGGGGCCGGCGCGACGGTCCTCTTCCGGCAGGACGGCGCCACCCTCCCCGGCGCCCTGCGCGGACACGAGCACTTCGGGTTCGCCGACTGCATCAGCCAGCCCGGCGTACGGGGCTTCGACGAGCCCGACCCGGCCACCGGCAGCACCGTCCTCGGCAAACCGGGCACCCGGCTGATCCCCGCCGGCGAGTTCCTGGTGGGGCACGAACGGGTCGGACAGCGCCCCACCGCCCTGCCCGCCTGGGCCACCGGCGGGGCCTTCCAGGTCGTACGCCGCCTCGCGCAGGACGTGCCCGGCTGGTGGACCCAGGTCGCCCTGCGCCTCGCCGAACTCCAGCGCGCCGGCTCCGCGCCCGCCGACGCCGGACGGGAGTGGCTGGGGGCCCGGCTGATGGGCCGCTGGCCCGGCGGGATGCCCGTCGCGCTCTGCCCCGCCGCCGAACGGCTGCCACGGCCCGGCGAGCACCCCGACGCCGGGCTCGACTACGGCGCGGACCCGAACGGCTGGAAGATGCCGCTGTTCGCGCACATCCGCAAGGGCAACCCGCGCGGCGGCCTCGTCCTCACCCCGGGCCGTCCCCCGCTGGCCCAGGCGGAGCTCGACGGACGCCGCCTGATGCGACGCGGAATCCCGTTCGGTCCCGTCTACGACCCCGAACTCGGCCCCGACCACGGCCCGGAGGCCGCGCGAGGACTGCTCTTCGTCTGCCACCAGGCCGACCTGGTCGGGCAGTTCGAGCACGTGGCGCGCAAGTGGCTGAACGAGCCGGACTTCCCCCCCGGCCGCACCCCGCGCACCGGCGCCGACCCCGTCCTCGGACCGGACTCCCCCTGTGCCTTCGAAACCCCCTCGGAGAGCGGCGGCCGGGCCGACACCCTGTACTTCGGCCGGTACGTGCGCACGGAGGGCTCCGTCTACGCCTTCAGCCCGTCCCTTCCGGTCCTGCGCGCCCTGAGCGCCGGGCAACTCGACGACTCCATCGAATTCCACGCCGGTTCCGTCCTGCGCCCGGGCGACGTACTCGACGCGGGCACGGTCCGCCTGACCCTCGAGAGCGCCGGCGAGCTCGCCCTGCTCGACGGCGAGGGCCGTCGTACGTGGCACACCGACACCGGCGGCGCCGGGCACGACGCCGTGTTCACCGCGGACGGCGAACTGGTCCTGCGTACGGCACAGGGCCGCCCGGCCTGGTCCAGCGGCACCCCCGGCCATCCACGGGCGCGCCTCCTGCTGCGGCCCTCCGGGGAGTTGGCCGTCGTCGAGGGGGACCGGGTGCTGTGGAAGGCGTCCTCCTCGTAGGGTGACCGCATGGCGACCACGGCATCAGTGACAGGCGACACCCGGTTGATCTACGGCTGCATGGCTCTCGGCGGAAGCTGGGAGCCCGGCCCGCACGGGGCCGAGGACATCGACGCTGCCGAAGCTGCGATCGAGGCCGCCCTCGACAGCGGCATCACCATGTTCGATCACGCCGACATCTACCGGCACGGGAAGGCGGAAGCCGTCTTCGGCGAGGTCCTGGCCCGCACCCCCGGTCTGCGGGAGCGCATCACGCTCCAGACCAAGTGCGGGATCCGCCTCGCCGACGGCGACCGGCCCGGCATCTACGACCTGCGCGCCGCCACCATCACCCGCAAGGTCGAGGAGAGCCTCGCGCGGCTGCGCACCGACGTCATCGACGTCCTGCTCCTGCACCGGCCCGACCCCCTGGCCGATCCGCAGGAGACCGCCGGGGCCCTCACCTCGCTGCGGAGCCAGGGCCTCGTGAGGGAGTTCGGCGTCTCCAACATGAACGCCGCGCAGACCGCGCAGCTCCAGCGCCACCTCGACTTCCCGCTCGTCGCCAACCAGCTGGAGATGAGCCTGGACCGGCGGGACTGGCTCGAGGACGGGGTCCTCGTGAACACCCGGGCCGCGGCGGCCGTCGGCTTCCCGGCGGGCACCGTCGAGTACTGCGTGGCCAACGGGGTCCGCCTCCAGGCCTGGGGCGCCCTGGCCCAGGGCCGGTTCACCGGACGCCAGGAGACCGAAAGCGAGCACGCGACCGCCGAGCTCCTGCTCGCGCTCGCGAAGGCCAAGGACACGACACCCGAGACGATCCTGCTGTGGTGGCTGCAACGCCACCCGGCCCGCATCGCCCCCGTCCTCGGAACCGGCCGCCCGGAGCGCATCCGCGCCTGCCGCGACGCGGCCCTGCGCGCCCCCGACCTCAGCCACGAGGAGTGGTACTCCCTGTGGCTGACGGCCCGGGGCGAACGGCTGCCGTAGCGCGGACGGGACGGGACGGACCTGGTCCGACCCGCCTCGACCGGCAGGTCACGCAGCCAACATCAACCTCTCCTTCCGACCATGGAGTTCGCCGACATGCCGTTGCCGCGCATCGGAGTGGTCATCGTGACGATGGGCACGCGCCCCGTGGAGCTGCGGGCGCTGCTCGCCTCGGTGGAGCGGCAGGACGTGCCGGCGACGAGAGTGGTACTGGTCGGCAACGCGACGCCTCTCACCGCGTGCGACGTAGCGCCGAACGTGGTCAAGGTCCCGCTCGACGACAACCTGGGCTGTCCGGGGGGCCGCAACGTCGGCCTTCGGGAGCTCCGGGCCTCGGGTGACGTGGACGTCGTCATCGAGCTGGACGACGACGGCCTCCTCATCGCCGACGACGTGTTCCGCACGGTCCAGGAGCTGTTCGCCGCGGACGCCCGCCTCGGCATCACGGGGTTCCGGGTCGCCGACCCGCAGGGGCACACCGAGCGGCGCTGGGTGCCCAGGCTCCGTGCCGACGATCCCATGCGCCGTGGGCTCGTGACCGCGTTCCTCGGCGGGGGACACGCCTTCTCGATGCCCATGCTCGACGAGATCGGCCTGTGGCCGGCGGAGTTCTTCTTCGGGCACGAGGAGTCCGATCTGGCCTGGCGGGCGCTCGACGCGGGATGGAAGATCTTGTACGAACCGGAGCTCGTCCTCCAGCATCCGCGTACGTCGCCCGCCCGGCACGCGGTGCACTACCGGTTCACCGCCCGCAATCGGGTGTGGCTCGCCCGCCGCCGGCTCCCCGCCCCCCTGGTTCCGGTCTATCTCGGCGTGTGGATCTCGCTCACCCTGGCACGCATCCGCTCCGTGCCCGGACTGAAGGCGTGGTGCGGCGGCTTCGTCGAGGGGATGCGGACACCGTGCGGCCCGCGCGAACCGATGAAGTGGCGCACGGTGTGGCGCATGACCCGGCTGGGCCGGCCGCCGATCCTCTGACCTCCGCCGACCTCCGCCGACCTCCGCCGACCTCCGCCGACCTCCGGCGGCCCCTTCCCCCCGATCCCGCTCCTACGTCAGGGGACGCAGGCGCGACGGTCCGTGTGCCGAGGCGGACACCGCGGAGGGGGCCGGCGGCGCGAGCGGGGACTCGGCCGCGCGAGCCAGGGCGCTGCCCGCCCGCCACGTCGCCCAGTCCAGATTCCAGTCCCCGAAGCCGTTGTCGAACGGCGCCATCCGTTCGCCGCCGCTGTTCAGGACCTCCACCACGTCTCCCTCGCGCACCATGTCGAAGAACCAGGCCGCGTCGGCCGTACTCATGCCCGTGCAGCCGTGGCTGACGTTCTCCTCGCCCTGCGCCTCGACCGACCAGGGCGCCGCGTGCACGTACTCCCCGCTCCACGTCACGCGGGTCGCGTAGAAGACCGGGAGGTCGTAGAACTCGCTCGTGCCGCGCTTGATCCCCACGGTGTCCCCGCGCATCCGGACCTTGTACTCCTTGCCGAGGACGACCTTGACCCCGCTGCGCGTGAGGAAACCGGCCTTTCCGGTGGTCACCGGGATCGTCCGGACGACCTTGCCGTTGCGCCGTACGGTCATCTCGTGGGTGGCGGCGTCGGTGACCGCCTCGATCCGCTCCCCGACGGTGAACCGCAGGGACTCCGAAGGCCCGCCGTACTCCCCTTCCCCCACCTCGACCCCGTCGAGGCCGCTCAGTACGCGCACTTCGGCGTGGGCGGGCCAGTACGTACGCGGCCGGTAGTGCAGCGTCGAGTCGTCGACCCAGTGCCAGGACCCTTCGACCGCCGGTTCCGAAGTGACCTGCAGCGCCCGCTCGACCCGGGCCCGCGCGGCCGGGTCGCTGGCGGGTACGGGGTGACTGAGGGAGGCGGTGACGATCTGCCCGGCACCGTACGTGCCGGGCTTCGGACCGAACTCGGCGGTCAGCCTGCCGTCCTGTGTCGGGGGAGCCGTCCGGAACGCCATGGTCACACCGACCGGTGTGCCCGCGGCGTCCTGGGCGCCGACCCGGACGGTGTAGGACTCACCGGCCCGCAGCGGCTCGGTGTTGGCCCAGCGGTGCCCCTTGGCCCCCAGCACGCCGCCCACGTAGCGCCCGTGCCCGTCGTGGACGGTGACGTAGGTGAGCAGGCCCGGCCCGGCGAGGGTGATGACCAGGGGGCTGGCGGCGTCGGTGGGCAGCAGGACCGTGTGCGCGGACGTCCCGGCCGCACCGCGGGAGGAGGCGTCGCGCACCACCGAGCCGGCGCCGCGCGCGGTGGCCCGCACCAGCCGCTGCTCCAGTCCGCCGCACAGTTGGGCCCGGAAGGCCTCCACCGCGCACCGCTGGGCACCCTTGTCCACGACGCGGCCGACCAGCAGTTCCACGGAGGCCGTCGGGTCGGTGCCCGGTGATTGCCCGCCGTCCGGTGGGGGCGCGGCGGAGACGACGAGCAGCGCCCCCGCCGCCACCCCGGCCGCGGTCCAGGTCCTGCCCTGTCGCCGCATTCGTGCTCGCTTCGTCGACGGCATCTGCTCCACGTAGCTCTCCCAGTTCACCCACGGCCGGACGGCAGCATCAAAACGATTTCCGGGCGAGCGGATGATCATGAACTCGGCCGATGGGGCCGAACGGGCGCCGAAGAGAACTCGTACGGAGCACACCCGGCCCCTTCGCGGTGGCATCCGTCGTCCCTGCGGCCCACCCGTCCGGCCGGGGGCGTCCTCACCTTGCGACGCCCCCGGCCGGTACGCGTTCTCGGCCACGGACCGGCAGCCGGCACCGGATCACGTCCGCGGCGGTGACCCCTCGGCGCGGGCGATCTCCGCGTCCACCGCCGCCACGTCCGCGGCGCGGTGCACGAGGAGCAGCTGCTCCCGGTAGGCGAGCAGCGCGCCGACGAGGAGGTCGGTCCGGCCGGGCTCCATGGCACACATGCGGCGCGCGGCCTCGACGGACTCGACGTGCAGGGCGAGCACCGTCCGGGGCTGGTCCGCGCATTGACGGCTGTACTCCCACAGGGCCACCGCGAGGCGGGGCAGATAGGCGAGCGGACTCACGTGGACGAGAACCCGGTAGGCCGCGACTTCCTCCTTGACCGGCAGCGTTCCCGAACCGAGAAGAGCTACTCGTGCTCGCAGGACCGCGTCATGACTGATGTTCGGAGAGGAATTCATGACGCTGATTCTCAATTTCCAACAGCGCCCGGAACAAGGGAAATCGAGTGTGCCCTCCGTCCTACAAAAAGGCCGTCTGACCTGTCATGATGAGAACGTATTAACCTCCGGGCCGATAAAGAACAGCATCTGCGGCGGCCGTTCACGGCCCTCCCGCGGCATTCGAGAGCCCGAGCTGTGGGACATGCCGGCCGGGCGAGGTCCGCCGGCGCGGACCGGACCTCGGCCGGCCCTCCGTCAGGCGTCCTCGCGCAGGTGGTGCCACAGGAAGGTGTGGGTGAGCGCCTCGACCCGGGCGGCCTGCTCGTTGTCGGCGGAGCCGGCGTGGCCTCCGGCGGTGGTTTCGTGGAACAGGACCCGGTGCCCCAGCTCCCTGAGCCGGGCGGCCGCCTTGCGGGCGTGGCCGGGGTGGACGCGGTCGTCGCTGGTCGCGGTGATGATGAGGATCGGCGGGTAGGCGCGGTCGCCCCGGAACCCGTGGTACGGGGACAGGGCCTCGAGGTGGGGACGGTCGGCCGGGTCCTCCGGGTTGCCGTACTCCGCGGTCCACGACGCCCCCGCGAGCAGCAGGTGGAAGCGCAGGAGGTCCAGGAGCGGGAAGCCGATCACGACGGCGCCGAAGAGGTGGGGATAGCGGACGGTCACCGCGCCCATGAGCAGGCCGCCGTTGCTGCGTCCCTCGATGCCGAGCAGACCGGGGGTGGTGATCTTGAGGTCGACGAGGCGCCGGGCGACGGCGGCGAAGTCCTCGAAGGCACGTTCCCGGTCGGCCTTGAGGGCGGCGTGGTGCCAGCCCGGGCCGTACTCCCCGCCGCCGCGGATGCCCGCGACGACGTACGTGCCGCCCCGCGCGAGCCAGGCGCGCCCGGTGACCGCGTCGTAGCCCGGGGTCAGGGTGACCTCGAACCCGCCGTACCCGTACAGCAGCGTCGGCCCCGGTGCGTCCCGGTCGGGCCCGACCACGAAGAACGGCACGCGGGTGCCGTCCGCCGAGGTGGCGAAGTGCTGTCGTACGGACAGGCCTTCGGTGTCGAAGAGGGCGGACGCCTGTTTGACGGCCTCGGCGGCTCCGTCGGCCTCGCCCCGGAACAGGGTGGGCGGCTGGACGAATCCGCAGACGCCGAGGAAGTACTCGTCGCTCTCGTGGGGATCGGTTCCGTGGACCGTGGCGGTGGCCAGCGCGGGCACCTCCGCGAGGGGGCGGCGGGTCCAGGGGCCGTCGGAGGGGGTGAGCACCTCGACGCGGGTCGTGACGTGGTGGAGGCTCTTCACGATCAGGTGGTTGCGGGTCCAGTGGTGTCCCGCGAGCGCGGTCGCCGCGTCAGGGGTGAAGAGCACCGCGGCCGGCTCGCGCTCGCCGCCGAGGTAGGACTCGAAGTCGAAGGCCAGCAGGGAACCCGCCGGACGGCCCGCCCAGGGCGTCTTCGGGACGACCATCAGCCACTGCCGGTGCACGTACTTCTCGGCGTCGTCCGGCACGTCCACCTTCACCGGCCGCTCACCGTCCGCGAGGAGGAACAACTCCTGGTGCCAGAAGTCCCGTTGCAGGGAGACGAAGTGCCGGCCGTACCCCTCGGACGGATCGTGCCAGCCGTTCACGGACAGGTCCTCGGACGCCGCCTCGAAGACGAGTTCGGCGTCGGCGAGCGGGGTGCCGCGCCGCCAGCGCCGTACGGTGCGCGGGTAGCCGGAGGCGGTGAGCGACCCGGGGCCGAGGTCGGCGCCGACGTAGACGTGGTCGGCGTCGATCCAGCCGATGCTGGTCTTGGCCTCGGGCACCTGGAACCCGCCCTCGACGAACCGCAGGGTCTCCAGGTCGAACTCGCGCACCGTCACGGCGTCGGACCCGGCACGGGAGAGCAGCACCAGGGCGTGGCGGTGCCCGGGGCGCAGCACCTCGGCCCCGGCCCACACCCACTCCTCGCCCTCCGCCGCGGCCAGGGCGTCGAGGTCCAGCACGGTCTCCCAGGCCGGCCGGTCACGGCGGTACTCCTCCAGGGTCGTCCGGCGCCAGACGCCTCGGACGTGCGCGGCGTCCTGCCAGAAGTTGTACAGGTGCTTCCCGCGCCGCCGGACGTGGGGGATCCGCCCCGCGTCGTCCAGGACCTCCCGCAACTCCGCCGCCAGCGCCGCGAATCCGGGCGCCGTCGTGAGCCGCTCGGCGGTCTCGGCATTCCGCTCCCGCACCCAGGCGAGCGCTTCCTCGCCGTGCAGGTCTTCCAGCCACAGGCCGGGGTCAGGATCGATCATGCCCCCAGTGTGCCGAGCGGATCCACCCCACGGAGCCGTTCGCCCGCACTTCCCCCGGCGGACCCGGTCCCGACCTTGCGCACTCTTCCGACGGTGCGTCGGGTGCCCGAGCGGGCCCCGGCGCCTCCCGGGCCGACACCCGCGCCGGTGTCCGTGCCTACGTCAGGAGATCGCGTACCACTGGCTGGCCCAGCCGGTGTTGATCGTGCTGGTGGACTGCTCGGCGAGGTTCAGCGTGGCGGGCAGGGAGGTCTGGCCCGTCAGCACGGTGCTGTAGCGGAGGTTCGGCGGGGTCAGTCCCGCGTTCACCGAGATGCCGGCTCCCGTCGACTTGAAGGTGAGGGCGTTGGTGGCCCAGTTGCCGTTGAGCAGCAGGGCGACGAAGTAGGTGCCGGGGGCGGCGGTGAACGGCTTGGCGAGGGGCAGCGGCTTGGCGATCGCGTCGGTCATCAGCTGCGGTGAGATGTCCGCGGTGGACGCCAGCAGGGTGCCGTCCGCGCCGTACACGCCGAGGTAGCAGTGGGACAGCTGGGCGCTCGGGTCGATGCCGGCCAGCCCCAGCCAGATGTTGGCCCACGGTGTCTGCTCGCGCAGCACGATCCGCACCAGGGTGACGCGTCCCGCCACCCCGGCGGCGGACTGGGCGGTGACGTGGCCCGCGTCATTGGGGTCGCCGGTCCAGGCCAGCAGGTTCTGGTCCTGCGGCCGGGGGCCCTCGTACCCGGAACCGGCGCCGGGAACGGGCGTGGCCGTCGCGGCCGGCGGGGGAGCGGCCGCGCTCGTCCCGCCGCGCTGCGGGCTCCCTTCGGACGTGGTGCAGCCGGCCAGGACGAGCGACGCGGCGAGCGCGGCGGCGAGGCAGGTCGACACGGTGGTGGTGCGGGTGCGCATGGTCCCCCCATGAGGTGCGGATGTGCCAAAGGGGCCATGGTCACACGGGCCCGGTCCGCTCCTCGCGGGCGGCCTCCGGTCGAGCCGGGGGAGGGGGCGGGGCCGCGCCGGTGGGTGTCGGCCCGTCCCGGCCCCGCCGACGTCCGGCAGACCCCCGGTCCGGCACCCCGCCGGGCACCCGGTCGGCACCCTCGCCGGGCACCCGGCCCGCGTCCGCTGCCGTGAGATGCTGGAGACGTGACACTCGAGGACCTGGTAAGGCTGCGTCGCGCCCGTGACGTGATGGACCGCGACTACGCGCGGCCCTTGGACGTTCCCGCCCTGGCGGGCGTCGCCTTCATGTCGCCCGGACACTTCTCCCGCAGCTTCCGCGCGGCCTTCGGTGAGACTCCGTACAGCTACCTCATGACCCGCCGCGTCGAGCGGGCGAAAGCACTGCTCCGCCGGGGAGACCTGAGCGTGACCGAGGTCTGCTTCGCGGTCGGCTGTACCTCGCTCGGGTCGTTCAGCTCCCGTTTCACCGAGCTGGTCGGCGAGACCCCCAGCGCCTACCGCGCCCGCCGCCATGAGGCGGGGGCCGCCATCCCGGCGTGCGTGGCCAAGATCCTCACGCGGCCGGTCCGCAAGGGAGGGCCGAGCAGGACCGGAGAAGCGGAAACCGCCGCCGCGCCGTAGTTT
Source organism: Streptomyces sp. NPDC006544 (assembly GCF_040611715.1). Taxonomy (NCBI): domain Bacteria; kingdom Bacillati; phylum Actinomycetota; class Actinomycetes; order Kitasatosporales; family Streptomycetaceae; genus Streptomyces; species Streptomyces sp. NPDC006544. The sequence goes on from NZ_JBEXOV010000005.1 coordinate 59,956, forward strand.
CGAAGGCATGACCATCAAGCTTTCGCAGTGTTTCATCGCCGTCGACGACCACGACAAGGCGCTCGCCTTCTACCGCGATGCCCTCGGCATGGAGGTGCGCAACGACGTCGCCTTCGAGGGGATGCGCTGGGTGACCGTCGGCTCGCCCGAGCAGCCCGACGTGGAGATCGTCCTGGAGCCGCCGCTCGCCGACCCCAACGCCTCGCCGGCCGACCGGCAGGCCATGTCGGAACTGCTGGCCAAGGGCGTGCTGCGCGGCGTGATCTTCTCGACCGACGACGTCGACGCCACTTTCGAGCGCATCCGGGCGACCGGCGCCGACGTGCTGCAGGAGCCGGCCGACCAGCCGTACGGCGTCCGTGACTGCGCCTTCCGCGACCCGGCCGGCAACATGCTCCGCTTCAACCAGCCCCGCACGAGCTGACCCACGCGTACGGCCGGAGGGGGCGGGAAAGCCCGGCTCATCCCGCCCCTCCCGCCGTACCGGAGAATCCGACGCTCCGGCGCTACGCATCGATTGACCGGTCCCGCCCTCGGTGGGCCCGCCCACGGGGCACGCGCATGCTATTTTGTGAGCGATCGTTCAACTACGGAGGGAGCGTCGATGGGTCGTCGACAGGTCTGGGATCTGGAAGAGGTGCTGGCTTCCGCCATGCGGCTGTTCCGCCGTCGCGGATACCTCGGCGCCTCGCTGCGCGACCTCGAGGAAGCCACCGGGATGCACCCGGGCAGCCTGTACCGGACGTTCCAGAGCAAGGAGGGCCTGTTCAGCGCCGCGCTCGACGCCTACAACGAGCAGGTGGTCGAGGGCAGGGTCCGGATCCACCTGCGAGACACGCAGGACCCGGTGGCGGGCATCCGCTCCTTCTTCACCTCGGCCTTCGGCCAGAATCCCGGCCCGGAACCAGATCCGGGGTGCCTGCTCACCAACACCGCGGTGGAGTCGTTCACCGTTCCGCAGGCGGCGGCCGGCGTACGCCGGGGGCTGGAGACGATCGAGACGGGTTTCGCCGACGCGCTGACGCGCGCCCGCGCTCAGGAGCTCCTGCCGGCCGAACTCGACGTGGAGATGTCGGCCGTCCAGCTCCTGACCCTCTACCAGGGCCTCCTGGTCCTCGTCCGCTCCGGTGCACCCGTCGCCAAACTGCGCGCGGTCACGGACGGAGCCCTGGCCTCGATCGGCGCCGGGCAGGCCGAGACCGACAAGACCGACAAGATGAATGAGGAACAGTGATGAGTGACCAACAGCAGCTCTGGAACGACTACGCGGCGTGCTGGTCGGCCGACCCCGCGATACGGCTCACCGCACTCGGGGCGGTCGCGGTGGACGACGTCACCTACCGGGACCCGGGAACCGAGGTCGCCGGCCTGACCGAACTGGACGCGTACATGAACGGCTTCGCCGGAGCCTTCCCCGGACACCGCTTCCGCATCGACGAGGTCCTCGGCCACCACGGCCGGTCGCTGGCCCGGTGGACTCAAGTCGGCCCGGACGGCGAGGCCTTCATGACCGGCGTGAGCAGTGCGGTGCACCGCGACGACCGACTCGCCGACGTGACCGGTTTCTTCCTCCCCGCCTGAGCGGCACGGTCCTCGGACGCTGTACGCGGACTTGCTGGACCGGCAAGAGAAATGGCGGGGTCGGCCGGGGGCGCGCACGGTGTGCGCATGACTGAACAGCATGATTCCGAGGAACTCGACGTCCTGGTGGTGGGAGGGGGCGTCGCCGGGCTGTCCGGCGCGGTGACCTTGGCGCGGGCCCGTCGCTCCGTACTCGTCATCGACTCCGGGCACCCGCGCAACGCGGCCGCCGGAGCCGCGCACGGCCTGCTGTCCCGGGACGGCATCGCGCCGCTCGAGCTGCTGCGCCTCGGCCGGGAGGAGACCGTCGCGTACGGCGGACGGATCGTCCCCGGCCGGGCGGTCTCCGTACGGCGGGCGGAGGGCGGGTTCGTCGTCCGGACCGAGAGCGGTCGCACGTTCCGGACGCGGCGCCTGCTGGTGACGACGGGCCTCGTCGACGAGCTGCCGCCGGTGCCGGGCCTGCGCGAGCGCTGGGGGCGCGACGTGCTGCACTGCCCGTACTGCCACGGCTGGGAGGTCCGTGACGCGACGCTGGGCGTGCTCGGCGGCGGTCCGGTCTCCGTTCACCAGGCGCTGCTGTTCCGGCAGTGGTCGCCGCGGGTGACGTTGTTCCTGCACACCGGGGACGACCCGACCGAAGAACAGTGGGAGCGTCTGGCGGCACGCGGGATCGCGGTGGTCGACGGGGAGGTGACCGGCCTGGTCGTGGCGGAGGACCGCCTGGCCGGGGTCCGGCTGGCCTCGGGCCACCAGGTACCGGTGGAGGCCCTGGCGGTCGCACCCCGCTTCGCGGCACGCGGCGAACTGCTCGCCGGCCTCGGCCTCGACACGGTGGAGCACCCCACGGGAGTGGGGGAGTACGTGGCCTCGGACGGGAGCGGGCTGACCGAGGCGGCCGGAGTGTGGGTGGCGGGCAACGTCACGGATCTGACGGCGGGCCTCGCGGCCGCGCAGGCGGCAGGCGTGCGGGCCGCCGCGGCGATCAACGCGGACCTCGTCGACGCGGATGCCGAGGCGGCCGTGGCCGCCCGCGCCGCGTCGGCGGCCTCCACCGCCCAGGGCGTCTTCGATCCGGCCAGCGAGGCCGAGGTCTGCACGCGGATCCTGGGCGAGCGCCGGCACGGCCTCGAGTCGCTGCTGCGTCCGGAGCGCTCGGAACCTGCTGAGCGCCCGCGACATCCGGAGCGTCCGGAGAGCTCGGAGGGGCCCGCGATGCCGTAGCGGAGGTCGGCGGTGGACGGGCCGGACCCGCATGGGCCGGGTCCGGCCCCGCATGGACCGGGGTTGCGGCCCCGTCCATGCGGTCGGCGGTGCCGGGGGCCTCGAGGCCCCCGGGGCCCTGATTCCCGGGTCCCGGGGTCCCGGGGTCACTTGGGGTGGGCGCGCAGATGGGCACGCTCGCCCTGTGGTCCGAAGATGATGAGGAGTTCCACCGGCCGGTCGTCGTCGGGGCCGAGCCAATGCGGGACGCGGGTGTCGAACTCCGCCACCTCGCCGGGTGTCATGGCGAGTGAGCGGGCGCCCAGGAGGAGCCGCAGGCGGCCGTTGAGGACGTAGATCCACTCGTAGCCCTCGTGCGTCTTGAGCGAGGGCTCGGCGGTGGTGGGACCGATGACGAGTTTGTGGGCGTGCAGACCCCCGGCGCCGCGCGTGAGCGGCACGTACGTCATGCTGCCTCGGTTGACGGGACGCAGATGGATGCGCGGATCCCCGGTTCGCGGGGCGCCGACGAGCTCGTCCAGCGGCACGCCGTAGGTGCGGGCCAGGGGGAGCAGCAGCTCCAGGTTGGGTCGGCGTCCACCGCTCTCCAGCCGGGAGAGCGTGCTCTCGGAGATGCCGGTGGTCTCCGCCAGGGAGGCCAGGGTGATCCCGCGTTCGCGGCGCAGTTCCCGCAGCCGGGGGCCGACACCGACCAGCACGTCCTCGAGCTCGTCCATGCCCCCATCTTGCTGAACCGGCATGACCGCTCGCAAGCGAATCGGATGCGACCGGCCGACCGCGATCGACCGGCGACCGGTGACCGGCGGCCGACCGACCGCTACCGACCCCGCCCCCGGCCCCGCACCGCGCCCCTGGCTGTCCGAGCCCGTGCCGTGCCCGGTTCAGAAGGTCCACCGCGTGTGGGTGTACACCCCGTCGTCCCGGCCGAATCCGTACGCCGTGGCCGGGGCGACCGCGAACACCATGACGTCACCCCTTCGGAACGCGTCCCCGATCCCGTGGAAGGTCCCCTCGGGGGAGGTGATGTGCTGCCCGTACTTCGCCTCGTACACCGCGATCACCTCCTCCAGCACCGCCGCATCGGCAACGGGCCGCGCCCTGCCCTCGACCACGAGGTCGAGTCCCTCGGTGAGCGAGTTGCCGCCGGTGGTCAGGGCGCAGTGACCGTCATGAGCGAGGTTCTTCGCCTTCTGCTCCTCCTTGCCGGTGGAGAAGTACAGAACACCCTCGTGCCAGGCGGCGATCACGGGCGTGACGTGCAGCCGGCCGTCGGGCCGCACCGTGGACACCCAGAAGATCTCGGCGGTCTCCAACTGCCGCCGTCCCTCGTCCCACGTGGTGGCGGTGGCCTCCGCGGCGCCCGGGCGGGGGTGCAGCGCGGAGCTGTAGCGGGCGTCGAGTTCCGTGGCGGGTTGCCGTGAGGATCCTCGCGTGGGCAGGGCACACATGGCACTTCACCTTCCGTGCTGGTGGCTGTTCGTCCGAGACGCCGCGGGCGCCGGTACGTACGCTCCGTACGCCGACGGTCGCTGACGGCAGGTCACCCCGGCGGCCGGGCGGTGCGCAGGAGGAGCATGGCGATGTCGTCGGTGTAGTGGCCGCTGGGGCGGGCGCGGTGGAGGAGGGCGTCCAGGGTCAGCTCGAGGGCCTGCCCGTCGTGGTCGGCCAGGAGGCGGGCGAGGTCGTCTGCGATGAGGCCGGGGTCGGTGCCGGGGCTCTCGACCAGGCCGTCGGTGTAGAAGGCGAGGGTCGTTCCGGGGAGGAGGGGCAGGACCGTGACGGGATAGACGGCGCCCGGGTCGACTCCCAGCAGGGGGCCGGGATCGAGCGTCACGACGCCGGACGGCCGGCCGGCCTGGTGCAGGAGCGCCGGCGGGTGGCCGGCGCTCGCCCACACCACCTCGTGACGGGCGAGGTCGATGTGGGCGTAGAGGCAGGAGACGAGGAGGTCGGTCTCCAGGTCGGCCAGGACGCGGTTGGTGCGGGCGAGCACCTGGTCCGGCGGGGCTCCCGCGGTGGCGTGGATGGCGGTGCGGACCTGGCCCATGAGGGCGGCGGCCGAGACGTTGTGGCCCTGGACGTCGCCGATGACGGCCGCGGCGGTGGTGGCGTCGATCCGGATGAGGTCGTAGAAGTCGCCGCCGATCTCCAGACCGCGACTGGCGGGCAGGTAGCGGGCGGCGCTCTCCAGCCCCGGCAGGGTCGGCAGGCTGCGGGGGAGGAGGGCCTGCTGGAGGCCGTGGGCCAGGTCGCGGGTGGCGTCGTACAGGCGGGCGCGGTCCAGGGCCTGGGCGATGAGCCCGGCCAGGGAGGTCAGGACGGCACGTTCGTCGGCGCTGAAGTCGCGGGGCCGCTCGTAGGAGAGGATGCAGCATCCGACGGGCCGGCCGGAGATCACCAGGGGGAGGAAGGCCCAGGCGGCTTTGCCGCTGAGCTGCTGCGCCCCGGGGAAGCGCCGGGCCATCTCGTCGGGGTTGGCGAAGAAGGACGGGGTGCCTTCGGCGAGCACCTGCCCCGCGGGGGTGAGGTCGGTGTCCAGGAAGAGGCCGTCGAGGCGGTCGATGGTTTCCCGGTCGTAGCCGTGGTACCCGGTGATCTTCAAGCGTCCCGCGTCGGCCGCCGACAGGACCAGGCCGTCGGCGCCGAACGCGGGCAGGATCTGGTCGGCGACGAGTTCGACGACGTCGTGGACGGCGACGGTCTCGGTCAGGGCGGACGCCAGGTGGACCAGCTGGTACAGCCGTCCGGCCTGGGCGGTTCGCGAGGATGATGCTCCGGAGGATGCGGATCCTGCGGGGGTGCTTCCCGAGGCTGTGGTGCCTGAGGAGGTGGCTCCCGCGGAGACGGTTCCCGTGGAGGCGGGGCGGGCGAGCGGGGACGTCCCAGCGGTCGCGGTCGCGGTCGCGGATCCGGGTCCGGCCTCGGGTGCGGGCGTGAGGGCGGCTGCGGGCGTGATCCGGACGCTGATGCCGCTGGAGTCCGGATAGAGCTGGAAACCCAGGGGCGTGTCCGGCGGACGGAGCGCGGTGAAGGCGACCGGGTCGCGGCTGATGACGGCAGTGCGGTAGTGGTCCTCGACGCTCCCGTTGTCCAGCCAGGGCAAGGACTGCCACGGTCGTGTGCCCAGCAGCCGGGAGGCATCGGTGCCGAGCAGCGCCGCCGCGGCGGTGCTCAGGAAGGTGATCCGCCCTTCCAGGTCCAGTCCGAGGGCCCCCTCGGGCAGGCGCTCGATGTAGTCCGCGGCGGTCTGCGACGGCAGCGCGCCGTGCGCGCGCGGGGCCACGTGGGCCGGGACGAGGCGGGGCCGTCGGGGCACGGCGTGCTCGAAGGCGGCCTCGTCCAGGACGCGGGCGATGCGGCGCGCCGCGGCACCGATGTGGCTCCGCTCGCGCGCAGTGGCGTGCGCGGGATGGCTGGCGGGCCACAACAGGAGCAACGCCCCCCAGCACCGGCCCCTGCCCGGGAGCGGGGCCGCTGCGAGCGCGAACCGGTAGGGCAGGCTCGCGGCGGCGCGCGGATAGCTGCGCGCCAGCTCGTCCTGGGATCCCACCCACACCAGACGGTCCTCACGGACCGCGTCGCTGACCGGCACCGGCGCGCTGAGAGGCACCCGCAGCCACGGCCAGACCACCTCCACCGGCACTCCGGACAACACCGCGAGGCCGAGTACGCGTGAGACCTGGTCCAGCAGGTACAGGGCCCCGGCGGAGGCCCCGGTGCGGTGCACCGTGCCGGTCAGCGCCTCGTCGAGCAGCCCGCCGGCACGATCGGACTCCTCACTCCTGCCGGCCACCGCGCATCCCCGTCCGGTCGAAGGAGCGGCGGCCCGAGGCCCGTGCCCCGGCGGTGCGCGACGCGCGACGGGCAGGGCGGCTCGCGGCGGATCCGTCCGGGCGGCCGAGGGCCACCCTCTCCCGCCGCACGCGCCACGCATACCCATCGGTCACCTTTGCGACGATACGCCCCAAACGGCACGCGGGCAGGGATACACCGGAGGGACGAGGGCGCCCGAGGGCGGGCCGGTTCCGCCGTGCCGGTGGAACCGGCCCGCGCACGGCACCTGCCACCTCGCGACCCGGCGGCGTGAACGGAAGCGTTCCGGGGCGGCCGTCACGCCTCGCCGTCGGACGGGACGGGGCGCCACTCCCCGGTGACGCCGAAACGCCGCGCTCGCCCGACCTCTCGGGCCGACGCGCGGTGGAGGGCGACCGGGAGCCGCGGACCGTCCCGCGAGGGTCGCCCGTGTGCGTCACGGCAGCTCCGTTTCCCATGCTGCGAAAGGAGGTTGCACTGCGTACGCGGGGTCGCAGCGCCTGCGGATCCACTGGGCGGCCCGGTACTGGGCATCGCCGTCGTTGAGGGTCTGTCCGTGCTCGTCGACCTCGAGGACGTTGGAGAAGACCGCGAAGACCATCTCGAGGTCCGAGCCGAAGGCGAGCAGATGGGCTCGGTAGTCGATCCCGTCCAACAGGTCGACGTCCAACGTGCCGTTGCCCAGGTAGAACGCGAAGAGCCGGAAAGCGGCCCGGACATCTGTCGGAAGGCGTGTCACGAGATCATCCTCCACGACCCCGGTGACACGGGGAGGAGACCGACCAGTCCTCAGGCCCACGCGGAGCCGCAGACGACACCACGAGGTCAGCCCTCCCGCTCGGCGAGGTGCGGTAGGTCGGGGTCACAGGCTCGCGAGGAGGTCGTCGAGCGGGGCCGGCGCCTGTCCGGGGTCGAGGGCCTCGACCAGGAGACGGCCGTAGCGGATCTTGCGGCCCTTCTTCGTGCCGAGGAACCGCCGCAACTGCTGGCGCCGGGGCCGACCGTGCTGCGCGGGCTGGCGGAGGAAGGTCTGCCATGCCCGCAGGTCGCCTTCGGCCTCGATGATCTCCTCGACGCGGTCCGGGCCCAGCGCGCGGATGAGCTCGTCCTCCAGGTCCGCCACGCACACGAAGAAGCCCTCGCGCGGTGCCCGCGCCCGCTCGAGGCCGCGGTCGTAGAAACGCCGCTCGCCCTCGTCGCACAGACCCCTCAGGCGCAGGCCGAGACCGGGGGGCCCGAGAAGACCGGCGTAGCGGCCCACACTCATGGCCCCGCCCATCGGTACGACGCACACCCCTTCGGCGGCCAGGTCCCGACCACGCCGCGCGGCCAGTGCTTCGACGGCCTCGAGGTCACTGGGCCCCTCCAGCAGCACCGCTGTCCGCAGCCCCAGTCGCACGGCCAGCTCGCCCGCCGGTGCGCCCGGACCACCGGCCGCCCAGCGGCCGACCGCGTCCAGGAATGCGTGGATGTCCGTCATGGAGTGAGTCTGCACGTCCGCTGACCGGTACCGCACGCAATATCGAGGCCCTGCTCGACATGACGAGGCCCTGCTCGACCCGCCCGCACGCTGAGGGGAGGTGCCGGATCGGCGTGCCCCCCCCCAGAAATGCCAGGCCAGTTCGGGCAGGCCATGGAAGGATGCGCTGCGGGCCGGGGGAGTGGAACGGTACGGGACTCGACTACAGCTACGAGATCTTCACTCGCCATGCCTCGCTCCAGTTCACCGCGGCGGTGCGGCCGAGGCGCAGGGGCACCGGGAGAAGGGCGTGGCACTTCCGTCAGGAGGGCTGCGGCATGATCCGCCGCCACGTCACCTGGCGGAACGAGCACACGGCCCGTACCCGCTTGCGCACCCCCGTCACGCGGATCAACGTGGCCTGACACCTCGAGAAGGCAGAGAACATGACCACGCACGCTCCCCCCGTCGACCGCGAACTCATCGAGGCCGCGGCCCACGTCGCGCGCACGCGTTGCCGGGGCGACAACCACACCATGGCGGCCGCGGCCCGTACCCAGGACGGCCGGATCGTCACCGCGGTGAACGCCTACCACTTCACCGGCGGCCCCTGCGCCGAGCTGGTCCTCCTCGGTACGGCAGCCGCCCAAGGCGTCTACGAGCTGGATACGATCGTTGCCGTGGGCGACCGCGACCGGGGAGTCGTTTCCCCCTGCGGACGGTGCCGCCAGGTCCTCCTCGACTACTTCCCGGCCCTGAAGGTCATCGTCGGGGCCGGTCACGGGACACGGACCGTCTCCCTCACCGACCTGCTCCCCGAAAGCTACGTCTGGGCCGACCACCAGCTCGACGCCGCGGAAACCGAACCGCTCAGCACGAGCTGACGACGCCGGACACGAGCGCACGAGCGCACGAGCACACGAACAGGCGAACGTGGCCTGACGCGGCACGGGATGAACGGGAATCTCCGCAGCGCGGGCCAACTACCGCCTTGTGGCGGCTCTTCCGTGACGACGAGGTCAGAACGTGACGAGTTCAGCGTCCCGGTTCGTCGCCATGACCGGAAGCGGCCGCCAGGAGGCCGGGACATGACGCATGATCAGAGCGCAGTCCAGCGTCGCGGTCCCCGGGGGGAAGCGGTCCGGGTCGTCGAAGAAGGACGACGCGACGGAGCGGACTTCGCCGGCTTCCACGTGCCAGGCGTCGGTTTCGAGCTCCATGCCGTCCATGTGACGTCCGGACCTGGTGGGCGAGAGGCCCCGTGTCCCCGCCTGGAAGAACCGGGAAGCCTCTGCGAGGTCGGCGAAGAGCTTGCTGGCTCGTAGCTCGTCGGACAGCTCGACGGTGACATCCACGTGCGTGTCGCCGTCCCGGCTCGCCATGGCGACTCGCACCTGGCGGGGTGTCTCGCGCACGTCGAAATCGGCGCGACCGTGCTCACCGGGGAAGACGCGGCCTCCGGCCCACGCGTTGAGCCGCGAGGCGGTGTCCCTCCGCGGAATGTAGACGCCGGTCTCGAGGCCGTCGGGTCCGTCCCATTCGACGGCGATCCGATGCGCCGCGTTCTCGCTCCGGAGCCCCAACGGCTCGGGTGCCCAGGCCGGCCGGACGTTTCCCAGGCGCAGCAGGCAGATGCCCGCGACCGCGTGACCCTGCACCAGTTGCGGGCGCAGCGGCCCGGGGAGCAGGCGTGCCGCGGCATCCGGGTCGACGCGGTAGTTCACCAGGAGCCGTCGTTCGATGACGCTGGACAATCGCGGCTGTCTCATGATTCCTCGCTCTGCGCCCCGTGGCGCCATGTGGTGTGTCGCAGCACGATCTGCTCGGGGCAGACGGCGCTGAGGAACCGGCCGATGCAGATCGCCAGGCGCTCCTCGGCCAGTGTGTAAAGGATCCGGTTGCCTTCCCGGCGCTCGGTGACCAGACCGGCTCCCTTGAGCACGCCGAGGTGCCGTGAGACGGAAGGCGCACTGATCGGGAACCTGCTCGCGATCTCGCCGGCAGCGAGCTCGCCGCCTCTGAGGTCCTCGAGGATCTGACGCCTCGTCGGGTCGGCGAGGGCGCGGAAGGCCCCTGCCTCGTCCTGAGCTTCTGCCATGGCCCGTATTTAACATCATGGCTAAATATCTAACAACCGTGTCCGTGAATCGTCCTGCCCCCTCCTGGGCCGGCCCCGGCCCGGACGGGACTTGCCCCTCCTGCCGGTTCCGGCCACGCGTCTGCGCCGTGTACGTGGTGGTGGAGGCGAACAGGACGGTTCCTGGCCCGGGCCGTCGTCGATTCCAGAAGGCACCCCGGAAACCACCCGCGGGCGGCTCACCCGTCCGCCGTGCCCATCACCAGGGCACTGCGCCGGCGTCGTCGAAGAACTTGCCGGTCGGGCCGCCGTCGGGCAGGGTCGCGAGTTCGATGGCGATCGCCGCGCCCTGCGGGGGTGCGCACGCCGCGGAAGCCGTTGAGGTCGGTCGCTACGTAGCCGGGACAGCCGGCGTTGATGAGGATGTTCGTGCCGCTCAGCTCCAGGGCGTACTGGAGGGTGACGGCGTTCAGGAACGTCTTCGACGGCGCGTACGCCGCGGCCACCAGACCCGTCGTCTGCTCGGCAGCGGTTCCTGACTGCCGGGTGAGGGAGCCGACGCTGCTGGACATGTTCACGATCCGCGGTGAGGCGGAGCGGCGCAGCAGCGGCAGCATCGCGTTGGTGACGCGGATGACGCCGATCACGTTGGTCTCCACGACCGTCCGGATGGTGGCGGGATCGACCCGGGTGGGCTCCTGCGGCATCCCTCCGGCGATGCCGGCGTTGTTGACGAGCACGTCGAGGCGCCCGGCCCGCTCCTCGATCAGCCGTGCGGCGGCGGTCGCGCTCGCATCGTCGGTCACGTCCATCGGTACGCCGAACGCGTCGACGCCGGCCGCGCGCAGTCCGTCCACCGCGGCCTGACGGCGCTGATCGTCGCGGGCGCCGACCCCCACGCTCCAGCCGAGGGCTCCCAGGCCCGCGGCGATCTCGTAGCCGATTCCCTTGTTCGCGCCGGTGACCAGCGCAATCGTCCGTTCGCTCATGGAGACGATGCTGCCTCGGACGCCGGTGGCGGTCCAACACCGATCGGGTGGGCAGCGATACCGTCCAGGTATGGATCCGGAGTAGCGTGGCCGCATGGAGACCCGGGAACTGCGATATTTCGTCGCTGTCGCTGAAGAGCTGCACTTCGGGCGCGCCGCGCAGCGACTCGGGATCGCACAGCCTCCTCTGTCACGGGCGATCCAGCAGCTCGAACGCCGGCTCGGGGCCCCGCTGCTGGACCGGACCAGCCGCACCGTCACGCTGACCGAGGCAGGAGGGGTGCTGCTGGTCGAGGGCCGGGCGGCCCTCGACGCGGTCGAGGCCGCCGAGCGCCGGACCCGCCGCGCCGCACGTTCCGTGACCGGGCGTCCCGGCCTGGTCCTGGTCACGAAGGCCAGCGCGTCCCCGGAGCTGCTGGCGAAACTGCTCGACGCGTACGCCGCAGAACCCGACGCGGTCCCCGTCGACGTCATCCTGTGCGGCCCTGCCGAGCAGCAACGACTCCTGCGCGAGGGCCGGGCCGACGTGGCGCTGCTGTACCGGCCGTTCGACTCGACGGCCGGGTTCCACACCGAAGAGCTCAGCACGGAGGGCCAGGTCGTGGTCCTGCCGGCCGGGCATCCGCTCACCGCCCGGGCCCATGTGCACATGAACGACATCACCGGGCTGCCGGGCCTGCCCCTGCCACGCTGGCCCGACCCCGACGGCACCTACCCGCCCGGTCCCGGCCCGCAGGTCCGCGACCACGCGCAGTTGTTGCAGCTCGTCGCGCTCGGCCGTGCTTGCGCGGTCTCACCGGAGTCGTGCCGGGCTCGACTCCACGGTGACCTCGCCGCCGTGCCCGTGCTGGACGCGCCGACCGTCACCACCGTGATCGCCTGGCCACCGCACAGCCGGTCCCGAGCCGTCGCCGACCTCGTCCGGACTGCGACACGCCTCTCCCCGTTCCCGCATCCCTGACCAGGTCCCCCCGTCGTGTCCCGGCTCGCCATCGGTGTGTGGCTGTGCATTGCACCGCACCGCACCGCACCGCACTTCACGTGGCGCCGTTCGCGTTTCTTGTCGAGGACGACCGGGTCCACCTCGGCGAGGGCGGGGTAGAACTACGCCGCCCCACCTGCATTTCGTACCCCCGGGCTCTGCCCAGGCGCCCCCTGCTGGGCCAGCGTTCAATGGACGTATGCGACGTATGCGACGTAACAGCAAGCGCAGGGCACTGGCAGTGGCCGCCGGCCTCGCCCTGGCGGCCGGGACCGGTGCCGCCGCACCGTCGCCGAGCCCCGGCGGCTTCGACGTGGCGAAGGCCCTGGACACCCTGGACACGCAGGTGCAGGACGGCATACGGCGCACCGGTGTGCCCGGTGTCTCGGTGGCCGTCGTCCACGACGACAAGGTCGTCTACCTCAAGGGCTTCGGTGTCCGCAGCACCGAAGTCCCCGGCGAGAAGGTCGGCCCGGACACCGTCTTCCAGCTCGCCTCGGTCTCCAAACCGGTGGCCACGACCGTCCTGGCCCAGGCCCTCGACGCCGACGGCTTCGACGACCCGCTCAAGGGGGTCACCGTCAAGGACCCCTGGGTCAGCTCGCACGTCACGGCGGCCGACCTGCTCGCGCACCGCTCGGGCCTGCCCGACCACTCCGGAGACCTCCTCGAGGACCTGGGCTACGACCAGTCGTACATCCTGTCCCACCTGCGCTACGAGCCCCTCAGCCCGTTCCGCACCAGCTACGCGTACACCAACTTCGGCTTCACCGCGGCCGCCGAGGCCGTCGCCAAGGCCAAGGGCGTGCCCTGGGACAAGCTCTCCGACGACCTGCTGTACAAGCCCGCCGGGATGACGCACACCAGCTCCCGCTTCAGCGACTACGAGAAGGCGGCCGACCGCGCCCTCACCCACGTCAAGACCGGCGACGGCACCTGGAAGCCCCTCTACGTCCGCGACGCCGACGCGCAGACCGCAGCCGGCGGCGTCAGCTCGAACGCCCGGGACATGGCCCGCTGGCTGCGCCTCCAGATGGGCGCCGGAAAGATCGACGGCAAGCAGGTCGTCAACAGCGCCGGCCTGGCCGAGACCCACGTCCCGCACAGCATCAGCCAACCCGCCGCCGAACCGAACGCCCAGCCCGGCTACTACGGCCTGGGCTGGAACGTGCGCTACGACGACCACGGCCGACTGCGCCTGAGCCACTCCGGCGCCTTCGCCCTCGGCGCCAACACCAACGTCACCCTGGTCCCCGCCGAGAAGCTCGCCATCGTGGTGCTGACCAACGGCGCCCCCTCGGGCCTCCCCGACACCATCGCCCTCAACTTCTTCGACACCGCCGAGCACGGCAAGCCCACCCGGGACTGGCTGCCCGTCGTGGCCAAGTCCTACGCGGAGCAGCTCAACGAGGGCGGCTCGGACACGGACTACGCCAAGCCGCCCGCCCACCCGAAGCCGGCCCGCTCGGACAGCGCGTACACCGGTGCGTACACCAACCCGTTCTACGGGCGGGCCGCCGTCACCGCCGGCCCGGACGGCGGACTGGTCCTGCACCTGGGACCGAAGCCGCAGAACTACCCGCTCACCCACTACGACGGGAACACCTTCAGCTTCGAGACCGCCGGCGAGAACGCGGTCGGACGCACCGGGGTGACCTTCACCGACGGCCGGATGCGCGTGGAGTACCTGGACACCAACGGGCTGGGCACCTTCGAAAAGGCCGGCTAGGCGCTTCCTTCACCAACGTCTCGACGACCGGGCGAAGGGGGCCGCGAGGTGGATGGCGGCTGGACCGCTGCCCCGGCCAACCGCGGCGCCACGTCCCTATGGCGACTGAGCGCGGGCCCAGGCCTCGATGGCACCGTGTTCCGGGCCTGAACCACCCCGGGTCCGCGCCCGGGCGCGGACCCGGGGCGGGTGGGGCGGACGGGCACGGGGCGGCAAGCCTGCGCGTTCGCGGGGCGGCCGCCCTGCTCAGCGCCCTGTAGGGGCGTTCGACGGAGCGGATGCCCGTGCGCTTTCAGGTGCGCTGGTCGGATGCGTTCCTGAAATCGAGCGTGGTCCTGGCTGCCTCGGACAGCTCTCCGACTCCATTCTGCGCGAACGTGCCGAGGGTGCTCGCGTCGCTCCAGGCACACATGGACATGGCGGGGTTGTTCTCGTAGTGCCCGCATGCCAGACGGCCGCCGAGCGGGCCGGAGGGGTACTCCGCGGAGTCGCTGCTCCTGGCTCCGGCGAAGAAGTTCCGGAACTCCTGTGTGATCGAGTCCCTGCGCTTTTCCTCGGCCAGCTTCTGCGACCACTGGGTGGTGTCGATGTGGAGGATGCCGTCGGCGCGGCCGTCATCGTCCCGGTCGTAGTACCAGGTGCGGCCACAGGGAAGGCGTCCGGCCTCCACCTCACGGTAGGAGGCCGTCTCCTTCTCTGTCATCAGCCGGTAGCCATCCAGGGCTGCGGGCGGCGTGATCGTACGCGGACCGGTCGGGGCCGCGTCGGCTTCCATCGGGCCGCTCGCGGCTCCGGCGGTCTCCGCCGCGCGCGGCTCCGGCGCGTACCGGAGTACGGCACTCACGACCGCACCCGCCCCGAGCAGGCCCAGGATGATCAGAACCGTACGACGCCGGCGCACTCGCAGCGCCGCGGTGGGCCCGTCGGCGGCTTCGCCGGGAGGCAGCGCACTGACCCGCCGCCATGACGCGGTGGCGAACCACAGTACGAGCATCAGCACGGCGGGGCCGAGGAGGAAGCCCAGAGCCCTCCCGGCTTCGTACGCCTCGGAGGTGCTGTCGATGGACAGGTAGATCATCGGCGCATCGTACGTGTGTCCGAAACCCGCGTGGCGGCCGGTCCGGGCCGAGCGAGACGTACCGGACCGGCACCGTGGTCCGCAGGCGGGGACACCTCCGACGGTAGCGCCCCGTCCAGGCGGCCGCGCTGTCGTCAGCGAGCGAACTTCTGGACGGCCGCTGGCGTGACAGGGGTGAAGAAGTTGACGAGGTTGCCGTCGGGGTCCCGGAGCAGGAGCGACCGGTTGCCCCAGGGCATCGTGGTGGGCTCGGTCACGAAGTCGTCGACGAAATCGGCCAGGTTTCGGTGCACGCCGTCCACGTCGGCGACGAGGAACTCGATGATCACGGTGTTGTTGTCGGCCGGACGGGCGGAGCCGGGTGCGAACAAGCCGGGTGCGAACAGGGCCACGGTGCGGGTGCTGCCGATCGCGAGGGTCCCGTGGGCGGTCCGCAGTTCGGCGAAGTCCTCGGTGGACCACTCCGCCCGCACTCCGGTGGCTCGCTCGTAGAAGTCGACCAGACGCGCGACGTCGCCTGTGATGACCCGGGTCGAGACGAAGTCCATGGTGTTCTCCTCAGGTTGGTGAAGCAGGTGCACCTCGGACGCTAGAGCAAATAGTGGACAGAATCGGTCCGGTATCAACGCTAGGCTCATGGACATGGCTCGACCTACCAGCCGCGTGCTCAGCCTCCTGGAACTCCTGCAGTCGGGCGGCATCAGAACGGTGGCCGAACTCGCCGACCGGCTCGGCGTCGACGGGCGGACCGTGCGGCGATATGTGGACCACCTGGTCGACCTCGACATCCCCGTCGAGGCGGTCCGTGGCCGCTATGGCGGGTACCGGCTCGCCCCCGGGTACCGCCTGCCTCCGCTCATGCTCAACGACGACGAGGCGCTCGCCGTGCTGCTCGGTCTCGTCGCCGGCCGCCGGGCGGGGTTGCTGACGGCGGCCGACACGGCGGGCGAGACGGCGGCGGCCAAGATCCGCCGGGTGCTGCCCGAGCGTCTGACCCGTCGGCTCGACGCCGTGATGGAGTCCCTCGCCTTCACGGCTCCGCCCGGCGAGTCGGCCACGCCGGAGACAGGGGTCCTGCTCGCCATCGCCGATGCGGTACGCCATCGCCGCCCGATCTCGATCCGGTACACCGCCCGGGACGGCCGGCGCAGCGAACGCACGCTGCACCCGTACGGGATCGTGACGCATACGGGCAGGTGGTACGTCACGGGCACCGATTCAGAGATCGGCCAGGACCGGACCTTCCGGCTCGATCGCATCGCGGACGTGAGGACCCTGCCGGGCTCATTCGAGCCGCCCGCTGGGCTCGATCCGGCACAGCGCGTCCTGTCGGGGCTCGCCAAGGCCGCTTACCGGTACGAAGTGACCCTGCGGATCCACGGGACGGTCGAACAGATCCGTGCCCGACTTCCCGCCAGCATCGCGAGCGTGGAGGAGTCCGCGCCCGCGGAAGGCGCGGATCCGCACGCCGAGCGCTGGCTCCAGGTCGAAGTGAGAGCAGAGCGGCTCGACTGGCTGCCCCCTGTACTCGCCTCGCTCGACCGGCCGTTCGTCATCGAGCGACCGGACGAACTCCGAGACTTGGTCACCGCGCTCGCCGACCGGCTCGCAGCCTCTGCCCGCCAAGCCTGACGTCGCTGTCTACTGCGAGACTCACCTGCCGGCAACCGTGGGGTACTGGAGATCGTCACTGGAGCCGAGTCTCTTCCCTGCCAGACACTGCATCCCCCGTTCGTCGCGTGCGCCCGTCACCTGAGCCTCACACCTGTGACTTAGCGCGCTACTTGGCCCGCTTGGCCAAGTAGGACGCTCAGTGTGACGCGACGCGTCGGCCGGTTCGAAGACTCGGGCGCGGTAGCTGTCTCAGTCGTCGGCGGCTACGAGTAGGGCAAGGGTGCCGAGGCGGCGGTCGATCAGGACGAGTTCATGGAACTCGGTGTGGATGGGGCCGTAGTCGTGGTGTGCGTTCTCGGGGAGTGCTCCGAGTGCGTACCGGCTCGTCGCTTGGCGGATTGGGGCGTAGACCGCCTCTTGCAGCCTCGCGTCCAGGTCTGGTGGAAGCGGGGCACCACTGGTGGCCCATGTATGGATCGTGCCGGCTGCGCTCGCCTCGTCGAGGGTCGTGTACGTGCTGGGAGTGATCCGGTCGGACCACCATTGGCCGTGGCGCGGTTCGAGCCAGACGCCGGCTCCGTCGTATGTGTCCCGGAACTCGGGGTGGGCGATCAAGGCGGCCAGCAAGTCCTGGTCGGCCGGTGACGCGGGTGGCAGGTGGAAGCGCTTGATGTGAACCCACCGGTAGCCGTGCTCCCACCCGTCGGGAAAGCCGAAGTCCCTGAAGTTGATGAAGGGGCTGTCCCAGTGAGTGAGCGCATGGTGCATACCGATCAGGATCACTTAGTGGCTCAGATGACCAAAATCGCAGATGAGACGCCTGTCTTCGAGGGCCCGCCGCGACGCTCAGCCGGGCCACCTAGAACGCGCACTGGGCCAACTGCGACGCTAGAGGGCTTCCCAATGAAGTCAACCGTCGTGAGTCAGATCCACTAGCCGAGCCTTCCTTGGCGGATGGTCTGCACGGCGAGCACAGGGTTCGTGGGTTCGATGAGTTGTTCAACGGCGACAGCCACAAGGTGGGCCGGGGCATCGGCCTGCAGCAACGCCCTCACGTACTCGAGGGCCTGCGATGGAGACAGCACCGGCAGCCTCCGCGGCAAAGCTGTGCTCGGCTCCGAGCACGGACGAAGTACCGCCAACCTGGCCAATGCCAAAGGATCATGTCGCTCAAGGCGCCGTTGGCCCTGGACGAGGAAACGTCAGAACCCCTGGGCCTCGGTCACCCGGTTTCCGGCTTCGCGACGTAGAGCAGAGCGTGCCGGCGCCCGGGCCACGCAGCGTCTGGCCTACCAACATGAACCTCGGCTGTGATCTCCGAACGTTGTTCGGGTCCGCCGCCGAGGAACACCTCGAGCTCGAAGATGATGTCGTCGAGGTCTTCTTCCACCTCAGCAGTGCGTGCGGTGATGGCGAAGTGGAGGACGATCTCTGCCGGGCGAGGCTCTACCGCGATACCGCGAAGGTGCGGCCCGATGAGTCCCAGCGCCGCTTGACCTGTCTGGTTGAGCAGGTAGTTCCTCCGCAGCAGGACGCGCTCTTCGTCCGCTGTCAGTTGCGGGTTGTAGTACTGCCGGGCGGGGTGATCCACGTCTGTACAGTACCGGCCCCGTCGGCACGGCCCCACGTCGAGCTCTTTGGAACGAACGACGGCCCCATGAAACGTCCCTGTTCACCGTGTCGTCGTGCACGAAGAGACAGCCCGATCCCGGACACAGCTACATCCCGTGTGCAACGGGAATGTCGCCGTCACCCCGCTTCATGAACACGCTGAGAGTCGTCTAACACGATTTCAGATCGCTGCGGGCAGGCCACTTGCCCAGCAGGTCTCGAGGGGCCATGGTTCCGTCCACTGCGCCGCGTTGAGGGGGAAGGCTCCCCGCCTGATGGTGCGGCCGCAGCAATCGCAGAGCAGTCTGGTGCGGGCGCCTGCGTCCTCAAGGGTCCGAGCCGCCTCGACAGCGGCTTCGAACCAGCCGGCTGCCTCAATCTCTACGGGTGCGCCGGCGAGCAGAAGCTTGCTGTTCCAGAGACTGAGGCCAGTGACCGCCCGTATCGCACGGACTGCCTCCATTTTCCGGTCTCCTGCTTCTGTCAGCAGCACACGGAATCCTGGCTCTTCCACGCACCCTCCCCGGCCGTCCACGAGCTGTCCGGCAAGTGAACCATCACGGCAACTGCTGAGCGCTGTGGGCGGGTGGAGGGTACGCCCAGCAGGCTATCGCCGGATCCAGATCAGGATGGCCCAACCAGCCGCGCACGCCGGCGGGACAACTAGAGCTCACAGGAGCCAACTACAACGCTAAAGGGACAGGTAGAGCGCTAAGTCTCTGTGACTGAGCGTCGCAGTTGGCCCGTTTGGCCAACTGCGTGCTCACTTCGCGCCCCGCCAAGGTGCGGGGCCGTGCAGCCACACCGGGGTCGGCCACCCGTGACCGGCACTTCTGGGAAAGCCGCTAGTCGCTCTCGTTGTCGACCCTGATGAGTTCGTCGTCGTCGCCAAGGAAGTCGGACACGAGGGCTTCCACGAGTTCGTCCTGCTCGGCGCGTTCGGCGACGACGAGGTCCCTGTCGAAGTCTTCGTCGAGCACACGGACTCCGCTGTCGAAGTCCACTTCGCGGACGACGACAGGGCGGGGTGGCTACACCGCACATAGCCTGCGCGTCCGGGCGGCCGTCGACCTGGCCGACTGAAGCCTCAGGACACCCAGAACGCCCAGCCGTGCCACGCATCACGCTCAGGGGCCAACTGCGGCGCTCAGTGTCCTGTGTCACGGGAGTTTCAGCGTGTGCCATCGAAGTCCGAGTAATCGTGCGGAGCGCGGACGGGACCGTCTTGGGCCACCGCTACACGCGGCGGCCCAGGACGCAGTCCGCGACCGCCTCGGAACTAGTTGATGTTCCTCCACAGCGGCCACGGCGAGGGATGCGGGAGGTGATCTTCATGGCATGCGTAACGACCGGATCGTATGACCGTCACCCCCAGCACCCATTGGCTTCCGGGCCTGTGACCAGCACACACGCTTAGGAGCTCAGACTTCGGTGTCACGAAGTCACTGACGATCAAACTTCGATGGCAAAGATCAACTTCAATGACGCAGGACACTCAGTCACTGTCCTTTGACAGCGAAGTTAGTCCGGCCGAAGCCGCTGACCTGCCCAAACTAACTTCTCTGTCAACGCGGTCGCGTGACCTGCCTTCGGCCCGAACCCTCTGGTTTGCGGCCGCCCGTGCCTTCGCCCTTCGCCACGGCGACGTACGGGCCCCTGGGAGCGGTAGCTCCGCGCCAAAAAAAGGGTACCCAGCACGACTGGGCTCACGGCGCCGGTGCGGCACCGATCTGCTGCATCACCCCAAGGAGATCGGGCTGGCCCCGTTCGCCGACGATCCGGCCGTCGGCCAGGTAGTAGAAGTTCATGGCCTGCACCGAGATCTTGTTGCCGCTCGCCGGGATCCCGAAGAATTCACCGTCGTGGGTTCCCCGCATAGTGAACCGCGCGGCCACAGTGTCGCCTTCGGTGACCGTCTCCTCCAGCGTCCACTGGACGTCGGGGAAGGCGCTGCGCATCATCCCGATGACTTCCAAGTACCCATCGGGCCCTCGCAGTGGTTCCGGGTGGCTTGGCGCGTGGAACACCGCGTCCGGAGAAATGACCTCGCGGGCGAGATCCTCGTTGCCCGTGTTGATGAACTCGACGAAACGGTTCATTACTGACTCGGTGGACTGCGATGGCATCGTGCTGTGCCTCTCCAGAGACGTTTGGGCAGGTACCTGCGAGCCTAACATCGAATCGATGTTCACATCGATTCGATGTCCCCGTGCGAAGATGGACTCATGCTGGAACTCGCGATACTCGGCTTCCTCGCCGAGGGACCCCTGCCTGGACACGAGCTGCGCCGCCGCGTCTCACAGCTGACCGGCTATACGCGGCCGGTCAGTGACGGCAGCCTGTATCCGGCGATCAATCGCCTGACCAGGGCGGGCTTGATCGAGCGGCGCACAGACCCGGCCGCGGGGGCGGCACGGTACGTGCTCAGCCTGACCGCGGCCGGGCGGGCCGACATGCTTCAGCGTCTGCGCCAGCCCGCCGCCCACGAGATCACCGACTTCACCCGGTTCTACATCGTCCTGGCCTTCCTCTCCCACCTGCCCGACGTAGCCGAACAGCACGCGGTGCTGCGCAGACGGCTGGAGTTCCTGGAAGAACCGGCGAGCTTCTTCTACGACCACGACCGGCCCCTGCGTGCCGAGGAAGTCGCCGACCCCTACCGGCGGGGCATGCTGCTCACCGCCCGCGCCACCAGTCGCGCCGAACGGACCTGGCTGCGCGAAGCCCTCGGAGAGGAACCGCCCGCATTCGACACCGCATACACCGACAGCGATCCGCATGCGCCCGCCGCTCCCGCGGGCTGACTGCCCACGGAGGTACCCCCGTGCTTGCTTCCTGGTACGACGACCAGGGCCCCGCCGCCGATGTCCTGCACGTCGGTGAACTCCCTGATCCTGTCCCCGGCCCCGGCGAGGTCCGCGTCCGTGTCACCGTCTCGGGCGTCAACCCCGGCGACACCAAGAAGCGGCGCGGCTGGCTCGGCTCGTCGATGCCCTTCCCGCGGGTGATCCCGCACAGCGACGCAGCCGGAGTCATCGACGCCGTCGGCACCGGAGGCGAAGCCCGCCGCGTTGGACAGCGGGTCTGGGTGTACGGAGCCCAGTCCTACCGTCCCTTCGGCACGGCCGCCCAGTACACCGTCGTACCGGATCACCAGGCCGTACCCCTGCCCGACCACCTCAGTGACGAGTTGGGCGCGAGCCTCGGCATCCCCGGCATCACCGCCCACCGCACCGTCTTCGCCGACGGTCCGGTCGACGGCGAACTGGTCCTGGTCCACGGAGTCCTCGGCGGCGTCGGCTCCCTGGCCGCCCAGCTCGCCCACTGGGCCGGCGCGACTGTGATCGCCACCGTCCGCCGCACCGCGGACCTCGACCACATCGACCCGGCCGTCGTCTCCCACGCCGTCGCCCTGGACACCGGCGACCCCGCCGCGGCCATCCGCTCGTACGCGCCGCGGGGCGTCGACCGGATCATCGAGGTCGCGCTGTCCGACAACGCCGACCTCGACAACGCCGTCGCCGCCAACAACGCCGTCATCGCCGCCTACGCCACCCGCACGGACCGCACCGAAATCCCCTTCTGGCCCCTGCTGTTCAACAACGTCACCCTGCGACTGCTCGGCAGCGACGACTTCCCCACCGGGGCCAAGCACCAGGCCGCCCGCGACCTCACCTCCGCAGCCGCCGTCAGCGCCCTCACCGTCGCGGTCGGCGACCGTTACCCGCTGGACGACATCGCCAAGGCCCACGACCAGGTCGACGCCGGCAGTGGCCACGGACGCATTCTGGTCACCATCCCCTAGAAACGACCGGGTTCGCTGTCAACGCGGTTGCGCACTTGCATGGCGCCACAGACCCCACCCTCATGTTCCACATCGCAATGGTCGTCGGCGACAGCAGCGGTTACGAGACCACCTGGCTGGAGCCCGTCACCGACGAGTAGTTCACCGCGGCTCTGTACGACACCGGCCGCTGACCGGCCGACTAGCTTCGCTGTCAAAGAAGCCGAAACGACTGGGTTCGCTGTCAAACGACTCGATTGGATGACGAGGGGCAGTCACAGGTATCCCGTCTCAGGTGATCTGGTCCCTCTCTCAGATGATCTGATCCGATTCGCTCGTCGTCTCAGATGATCTGGTCCGTTGGTGCTGGTGTCTGTCCGGTCTCACCGGACGCGTGCGCTTTCCGATGAGGCCCTGCTGGAGGTGGCGGGCTTCGATGCGACCTGGGTGGAGGATGGGGTCGAGGTCCGGCGGCCGTTGAGGGACGCGATGGGGATCGCAAGGTCAGTGGTGATCGCCATCATGGCGAGATGAGCAACCCGAATCTGGCCACCGGCAGTGTCTGGCGGCTCCACCGCGGCGACCATGAGGTTGCCCGGCTGGCGGTGACCGGCGCCGATTGGCCCTGGATGCACGCCAACGTCGAGACACTTCCCGGCTTTGAAGAGTTCCGTCCGCTGTTCACGGAGCAGGAGCGGGCCATCGACGAGGAAGCATGGGAACAGATCGACGAGTGCTACTTCCGGATCCGCAGTGCGCTCACCCTGACGTTTCCCGACGGGAATCCCGTCGCCGAGTTCATGCTGAACATCCACGACGACGGCACCGCCGGCTGGCGCTGGCACGACGAGCCCTTCGACATGGTGAACCAGTGACGCTCTGGCTTCGCTGCTTCTGGGACGAGGAGGCCGTCTGCTTCTACTTCGAGCTGGATATGGATGGGCACGTGATCCGGCAAGTCGAGTTGCAGGAGCCCGGCAGCAGGGCTCTGGCCGCTGCGTCGCTGACCGAGTGGCAAGAAGCCCAGAGCGCCGGTCGGCTGGCTGACTACGAGAGTGTCTACGGTCTGACTGCGGAACTACCCATCTCCGAGTGGGAAGGGCACGACCCACACTGGAGGTCGGCCGATGAGTTCGAGATCGTTTGGTCGACCGCCCGTCGGCAGCTTCAGGATCGTCAGCGGCGACATCCTTCCTGAGCACGTCCACTGCTGCGGCCTCTGATCAAGAACAGTGTCGGTGAGGGGTGGCAGGCTGCGCCCATGAGTTATGACCTTGCTGTGTGGGTGGGTGAGCGGCCGGCGGATGACGCCGCTGCGGCCCTGTGCTTCACCGATCTGTACGACCGGTACATCGACAGCCTCGCCAGGATCTTCAGGGACTACCAGTCGTGGCTGATCGCCCAGACCTGGTACCAGCTCGAAGCGAGGTCACCGGACCAGATCATCTGAGACAACACCCGGCGTCCAACCATCCAGGACCAGATCATCTGAGATTCTCGGCCGCCGGCGTCTCAATTGATCTTGGCCAACCGCTTGCTCAGCCGCGAGTCAGTGGAACCAGACGACGAGGCGCACGTTCTCGGCTCCGTGGATTTCACTGAGGATGCGCATGACGCTCCAGACCCGGCCCCAGTCGGTGTCGATCCCTGCGGCTGCGGCGCGGGTCCGTGTGCCTGAGGCGTTGGTTCCTGCCAGTCCGTGGTGTCCAGCTCGGCCCAGGTCAGCCAGGTGGCCCCGTGCACCTCGTGGGGGCCGCCGTAGCCAGCGAACTCAGCTCGCAGCCCATCCGACGCGTCGTCCGGGAAGCCACGATCTTCCGCCAGAGACCGGAAGCCGTAGGAGTTGCGGATTCCGAAGAGGCAGGCCAGGCCGTCGTAGGCGTGGCCCCTGTTCAGGAGGAAGAGATCGATGCCGACCCCCCATACAGAGTCCTCGTCGTCGGGGCCCCATAGGCGGGCCCCTGGCCGGCATTCGATCATTCCGCTCATGTCAGTCGACATGGAGTGATCCTGCCTGTGCAGGTCAGGAGCCGGCACACCTCCATTTCCCGGACTCGTGCGTTACCGGTCGAGCCTCCGGCCCGGCCGCTCTGCGGCTCCGGCCAACTAGAGCGCTCAGTGGCCAACTACGACGCTCAGTCACAACACCTACCGATGGGGAGGGCGGGGAGAGTCGCGCTCGCGTTGTTCGATTTATGTTCGATATGCTGGGTGAATCTGGTCAGGGTGGCTGGAAAGGGGTGGCCGGTCGATCGGAGGTGGCTCATGTGCGCCGGTGTGCACCTCCATGTCGCGAGTGGCTACTCAGCCCGCTACGGCGCCTCCCACCCATCTGACCTGGTGAAACGGGCCGCCGAGCGGGATATCGACACGCTCGCGCTCACCGACCGCGACACCGTCGCCGGCGCGGTCCGCTTCGCGAAGGCCGCCGGGAGGGCCGGGGTGCGCCCGGTCTTCGGGGTCGACGTGGCCGTCGCTCCGTTCGACGGGTCCTGCGCCCCGGCGGGCCCGGGCCTCGACGGCCCCCGCGGCCCCGGCCTCGTTGACTCCAGCCCCAGCAGGCGCGCCAGCCCCGCCAGCTTCGCCCTCCCCGCCAGCCTTCGCGAGAGGGACCGTCCCCGCGCTCCCCGGCCGCCGCGGACGCCGGTGCGGACGCCGGTGCGGGGTGGGGCGCACGTCGTCGAGCCGGCCCTGCGGGTCACGCTCCTCGCGAGGGACGCGGACGGCTGGGCCCGGCTGTGCCGGCTGGTCTCCGCCGCCCACGCGGACGCCGCCGGCGGGCCGCCGGTCGTCTCCTGGCCCGTACTGCGGCAGTACGCGGACCAAGGCCTGATGGCCGTGCTCGGCCCCGTCTCCGAACCCGTACGGGCCCTCGCGGCCGGCCGGCCCGACCTGGCCGAACGGCTCCTCGCCCCGTGGCGCGAGCTCGTCGGCCCCGGCCTGCGGCTGGAGGTGCTCTGGTACGGGCTCTCCGGCACCGGGCCCGGCTCGCTGCGCCTCGCCGCCCGCACCCTCGGGCTCGCCGACCGGCTCGCGGTCCCCGCGGTCCTCACCAACGCCGTCCGCTACGCCGACCCCGCCCAGCACCGCCTCGCCGACGTCCTGGACTCGGCCCGTCTGCTGCGCCCGATCGACCGCCGCCGCCTCGACTCCGGAGAGCGCTGGCTGAAGGGGCCCGCCGCGATGGCGGCCGCCGCCGAGCGGATCGCCGAGGCCGCCGGAGCCGGTCCGCGCCGGGCGGCGGCGCTGCTCGCGGAGACCGTGCGTACGGCGGAGCAGTGCGTGCTCGACCCGGAGGCCGACCTCGGCATCGCGGGGCCCGGCCGGCTCGGCCGGTCCAGCTTCCCCGAGCCGGAGGTGGTGGGCGCCGCCCACGGCGCCGGCGGCGCCATGGACCTGCTGCGCCGACGCTGCGAGGAGGGGATGTTCGCGCGCGGCCTGGACCAGGACCCGGAGGCGGTCGAACGGCTGGAGTACGAGCTCTCCGTCATCGGGAAGATGGGCTTCGAGTCCTACTTCCTGGCGGTGGCCCAGGTGGTCGCGGACATCCGCGCCATGGGCATCCGGGTCGCGGCCCGCGGCTCCGGCGCCGGCAGCCTGGTCAACCACGCGCTCTTCATCGCCACGGCGAACCCCCTCGAACACCACCTGCTGTTCGAGCGGTTCCTCAGCGTCCGGCGGGCCTCGCTCCCCGACATCGACCTCGACGTGGAGTCGGCCCGCCGGCTGGAGGTCTACGACAGGATCATCGAACGGTTCGGCACCGAGAGGGTGGCCGTCGCCGCGATGCCGGAAACGTACCGGGCCCGGCACGCCCTGCGCGACACCGGCCTCGCCCTCGGCCTGCCCCCGCAGGTCGTCGACAAGGTCGCCAAATCGTTCCCGCACATCCGGGCCTGTGACATCCGCGGCGCCCTAGCCGAACTCCCCGAACTCAAGGAACTCGCCGCCGAAGCCGCCTCGTACGGCCCGCTGTGGGAACTCGCCGAGGGGCTGGACGCCCTGCCGCGCGGGATCGCCATGCACCCGTGCGGAGTGATCCTCTCCGACGCCGCCCTGCTGGACCGGCTGCCCGTGCAGCCCACCCCGGGCGGCCGGTACCCGATGGTCCAGGCGGACAAGTACGACGTCGAAGCCCTGGGCCTGGTGAAACTGGACGTCCTGGGAGTACGGATGCAGTCGGCGATGGCCCACGCCGTCGCCGAGATCCGCCGTACCACCGGCCGGCAGCTCGACCTCGACCACCCCGACCACGTCCGGCTGGACGACCCCGAAGCGTTCGAGCTCATCAGGAAGGCCCGGACCGTGGGCATGTTCCAACTGGAGAGCCCCGGCCAGCAGGACCTCGTGGGCCGTCTCCAGCCCCGCGGCGTCCAGGACGTCATCGCCGACATCAGCCTGTTCCGGCCGGGCCCGGTCGCCGGAGGCATGCCCGCCCTCTACATCGCGGCCCGGCACGGGGCCGCCCCCCACTACCCGCACCCCGACCTGGAACCCGTCCTCGCCGACACCTACGGCGTGACCATCTGGCACGAACAGATCATCGAGATCTTCAGGGTGATGACCGGCTGTGACCGGGCACTGGGCGAGATCGCCCGCCGCGCCCTCGCCGGCCCCGACCGGCTGCCCCGGGTGGAGGCGTGGTTCCGGCGGGAGGCGGGTGCCCGCGGCTACACGGGCGCCGTCCTCGACGAGGTCTGGGAGATCATCGCGGCGTTCGGCGCGTACGGGTTCTGCCGCGCGCACGCCGTCGCCTTCGCCGTGCCCGCACTCCAGTCCGCCTGGCTCAAGGCCCACCACCCGGCCGCCCTCTACGCCGGACTGCTCGAACACGACCCCGGGATGTGGCCGGCCCGAGTGATCGTCTCCGACGCCCGGCGCCACGGAGTGCCGGTCCTGCCCGTGGACGTCAACCTCTCCCGGGCCGGCCACCGGGTCGAGCGGGTCGAGGGCGGCGCGTGGGGGGTTCGGCTCTCGCTGTCGTCGGTGAAGGGAATCTCCGGCGAGCAGGTGGACCGGATCGCGGCCGGGCAGCCGTACCACGGGCTCCAGGACTTCTGGGAGCGGGCCCACTCCGCGCTGCCGATCGCCGAGCGCCTCATCCGGATCGGCGCCCTCGACACCCTGCGCGGACCCCTCACCCGCCGGGACCTCCTGCTCCAGGTCGCCGAACTCCACCGCCACACCCGGGCCCGCGCCGTCGACGGACAGCTGGCCCTCGGCGGCGAACTCGTCACCGCCCAGTCCTCGGGACTCCCGGAGATGACCAGTCGCGAGGCACTCGACGCCGAGATCGACGTCCTGTCCATCGACGTCTCCCACCACCTGATGGAGCACCACCACCGGCTGCTCCGCGAGCTCGGCGCCACCGACTCCGCCCACCTCGAATCGATGCGCCCGGGACAGCGGGTCCTCGTCGCGGGCGTCCGCGCCTCTACGCAGACGCCCCCGATCCCCTCGGGCAAGAGGGTCATCTTCGTGACCCTGGAGGACGGACGGGGTCTCGTCGACATCGCGTTCTTCGAGGACAGCCACGACGCCTGCGCCCACACCGTCTTCCACTCCGGGCTGCTCCTGGTCCGCGGCACCGTCGAGGCCCGCGGTCCGCGCCGCACCGTCGTCGGCCAGATGGTCTGGAACCTCGAAGAGATCGCGGCCGCCCGCCGCGACCACGGTCCGGAAGCCGCCCTCACCCTCCTCGGCCGCTCCGGCCCCGCCCCCACGCCCGCCCAGAACGGCTCCGCCCCGGCCAGGGACCGCAACGCCCCGGACCGCAACGCCCCGGCACGCACCCTCGCCAACGGCACCGCCGGAGCCCGCCTCCACCCCTACGCGGACCTCCAGCCCGCCGGCACCCGCGCCGCCGACCTCACCTCCCTCGGCTACACCAGCCCCGGATCGGCCGGGTGACCACCATGGAGCAGAGCTCCCGCGCGCCGAGTCCCCGCCGGCAGATCCTCCACGCCCGCTTCCACCTGCCCGACGGCGCCGACACCGGGCTGTACGGCCAACTCCTCGACCTCACCGCCGACATCACCCCCCGCGTCCAGCCGATCCCGCCCGACGCCGCCCACCTCGACATCACCGGATCGCTGCGCTACTGGCAGCGCGACGCCGAAGACCTGGCCGCCCTCCTGCGCCTGCGGACCCTCGCCCTCCACGGCGTACGGACGACCTGCGCCGTCGCGCCCAACCGCATGCTCGCCACGATGACGGCCGCCTTCACGCCCCTCGGTGAAACCACCGTCCTCACCGAGGCGGAGGTCACCGCCTGGCTTCGCCCCCGCCCCGTCGCCGCCCTTTACGGAGTCGGTCCCGCCACCGCCGCCGCGCTGGCCAAGTACGGACTGCACACCATCGGGGACCTCGCCGACGCGCCCCTGCCCACCTTGACCAGGCTCTTCGGATCGGCCACCGGCCGCGCCCTGCACGCCCACGCCCACGGTGACGACCTGCGCTCCGTGGAACCCCGGTCCCTCCCGAGATCCATGAGCGCCGGCCACACCTTCGACGCCGACTGCCTCGACGCGGACCAGCACCACCGCGCCCTCCTCGGCCTCGCCCACCGGCTCGGAGCCCGCCTCCGCGGGGAAGGCCAGGCAGCCGCCGGCCTCACCCTCACCGTCCGGTACGCCGACCGCACCACGACCACCCGGAGCCGGGCCCTGACCGAACCCACCCACCACACCCGCCCCTTGACCGGCGCCGTCTACGATCTGTACCGACTCCTCGGCCTCCAGCGCGCACGCGTACGGTCCTTCGACCTCCGCGCCGACGCCCTGCGTCCGGCCTCCGAGGCCCGGAGACAGCTCAGCTTCGACCCGGCCGACGACCAGGCACTCGCCATCGAGGCCGCCGCCGACCGTGCCCGCGCCCGCTACGGCCCCGACGCCGTCAAACCGGCTACCCTCGCCGGGGCATAGGGAAGGGGCCTCGATAAGACCGCCCGCGCCATACAAAAAACACCCCGGACCGATTGAGGCCGGGGTGTTCGTTTGTGTATATTTGAGTTTTCACATCTTCGCTGAGCGATGAAGTGAAGAAGCTTATGGGGACACTGTATCGCGTCAGGAGTGGAATTGTCAACCGAAGAATTCCGGAATGAGCAGCAATTCATCACCACCCTCTACGGGCGCCTGGACGACCTGCGTGACCAGGCCGAACGCGCCGTGCAGGGGGCGCTCGGCGCGGTCGCCAGCGGGTTCCAGGCGCGGTTGGAACGGGACGTCATGGTCGCTGAGCAGTCCGGTCTGCTTTCCGCTCTGAACTCGGGGGAGAACGGCCTCTGCTTCGGCCGGCTCGAGTTCTCCGACGGCCGGGACCACCACATCGGGCGCATCGGCATCAGGCAGGACGACACCGAACGCACTCCGCTCGTACTCGACTGGCGTGCCGATGTCGCGCGCCCCTTCTACCTCGCGACGGGCCATTCCCCCATGGGGCTGCGCCGGCGCCGCCACCTCACCACGCGGGGACGCGAGGTCACGGCCCTGCACGACGAGATCCTCGACCTCGCCGACACCGAGCGCACGGGACACGAAGGGGCCGACGCGGATGCCGTGCTCCTGTCCGCGCTCGACGCCGCACGGACCGGCCGGATGCACGACATCGTGCGGACCATCCAGGCCGAACAGGACCGCATCATCCGCTCCACCCACCGCGGGATCCTGGTCGTGGAGGGCGGACCGGGCACCGGAAAGACCGCCGTGGCCCTGCACCGGGCCGCCTACCTCCTCTACGCACACCGCGAGCTGCTCGCCAAGCGCGGCGTACTGATCGTCGGGCCCAACCCGGCCTTCCTCGGCTACATCGGCGAGGTGCTCCCCGCCCTCGGCGAGACCGGTGTCCTGCTCGCCACGCCGGGCGAGCTCTTTCCCGGCGTCCGCGCGACGGCCGTCGACCGCCCCGGCGCCGCCGCGGTCAAGGGCCGCGCCGCGATGGCAGAGATCCTCGCCCAGGTCGTGAGCGACCGGCAGGCGCTGCCCGAGACCGTGCCCGCGGGGAGCGGTGAGGAAGCCGACCGGGTCCCCGAACCCGCCCTGGAGATCGACCACGACGACTACGGAACCCTGCTGCTCGACCGGACCATGGCCCACGAGGCCCGGGACCGGGCCCGCGCCACCGGGCTGCCGCACAACCTGGCGCGCCCCCACTTCGCCTTCCGCGTCATCGACGCGCTCACCGCACAGCTCGCCGACCGGCTCGGCGCCGACCCCTACGGCGGCCCCAACCTGCTCGGCCCCGACGACATCGCCCTGCTGGCCAAGGAGATCGCCACCAGCGCCGACGTGCACGCCGCCATCGACACGCTGTGGCCGGAGCTCACGCCCCGGCAGCTGATCGCCGACTACCTCGCCGACCCCACCCACCTCCCCGAGCGGGAAGCCGGGCTGATCCGCCGTACGACGACGGCCGAAGCGGACTGGACGCCCGCCGACGTCCCGCTGCTCGACGAGGCCGCCGAGCTGCTCGGGGTCGACGACACCGCGAGCCGCGCCGCCGCGCAGCGGGACCGCCTCGAGCGCATCGCGTACGCCCAGGGCGTCCTCGACCTGTCCGCCGGATCGGAGTCGTACGAGTTCGAGGACATGGAGAGCGAGTTCCTCGCGGCCCACGACCTCATCGACGCCGAGCGGATGGCGGCGCGACAGGAGGAGGACGACCACCGCAGCGCGGCCGAGCGGGCCGCCGCCGACCGGACCTGGGCCTTCGGCCACGTCATCGTGGACGAGGCGCAGGAGCTGTCCGCCATGGCGTGGCGCCTGCTGATGAGGCGCTGCCCGACGCGGTCGATGACGCTGGTGGGCGACCCCGCCCAGACCGGAGACGAGGCCGGCTGCGGCTCGTGGCAGCAGATCCTGAGCCCCTATGTCGAGGACCGCTGGGAGCTCGTACGGCTCGGCGTCAACTACCGCACGCCCGCCGAGATCATGGACGTCGCGGCCGCCGTGCTCCGGGCCCGCCACCCCGGCTTCGAACCGCCGCGTTCGATCCGGTCCACCGGCCGGCGGCCCTGGATCCGGGCGGCGGACGACCTGGCCGCCGCGGTCGCCGAGGCGGTACGGGAGGGCGTCCCGGCCGAGGGCCGCCTCGCGGTGATCGCCCCGCGCCCGCTGCACGGGGCGCTGGCGGCCGCGGTGCCCGGCGTTCACGCGGGCCGGGAGCCGGACCTCACCCAGCCGGTCGTACTGCTGGACCCCCGCCAGGCCAAGGGCCTGGAGTTCGACACCGTGATCGTCGTGGAACCGTCGGAGCACGAGCCCAGTGATCTCTACGTGGCCCTGACGCGCGCCACCCAGACCCTCGGCGTGGTGCACACCGGCCGGCTGCCGGAGGGCCTGGACGAACAGCCGCGGTTCGACGTTCACCCTGGCAGTCACCCGGCCTGCTGATCCGCGGTTCTCCCCGGACGGCGGGGGCGGCCGTTCTCCACCCATGGGCACCGACCTGACGGCTGCTCAGCCGGGAGCCGCCGGCCGGCGGCCCGGGGGCGGGGTGTCGGTTGTCGGGTGCTCTCCGGTACGGGCGCGGTCATGGGCAAGCACGCTGGTCAGCAGGGTGCCGTGAGCTATGTTGGAACCGCAGTGGTAGGAGAGGGAGGACCGTCGTGTCATCGGGGCAGCACGCGCGCGCACAAGCGGCCGCGATCACGCCGAGCGGGCAGGCGGCCGACGACTACGTGCGCGCCCCGGCCGACCGGGTCCAGGCGCTGTTCGACGGACACCAGCTCTCCCCGGGGCAGCGCCGGATCGCCCAGTACCTGGTCGACCACCTCACCGAGGCGGCGTTCCTCTCCATCACCGAGCTCGCCGAACGGGCCGGCGTGAGCCAGCCGTCCGTGACCCGGTTCGCGGCCGCCCTCGGGTTCACCGGCTACCCGGCCCTGCGCGAGGTGCTCCAGCCGATCGCCCTCAGCGCGGTGGCCGGTTCCCCGGACGGCCGCGAACAGACCCGCCGCAACGAGTTGCAGGCGGCCGTCGACGCCGAGATCGAGAACCTGGAGAACGTGCGCAGGCTGTTCGCCGACACCAATCAGGTGCTCGACATCGGCCGGGAGCTGGCCCGTTCCGTGCCGTTGACGGTGCTCGGGCTGCGGATCTCGGTCTCCCTCGCGGAGTACTTCGCGTACGCGGCCCGCCGCATCCACCCCGACGTGCGTCTGGTGATCAACGGCGGCAGCGTCGCCTTCGACGCGCTCCTGCAGGCGCGTGCGGCAGGCGGCAGCTGGGTCCTGGCCTTCGCCATGCCCCGGCACGCGAAGGAGACGCTGGCGGCCCTGCGGGTCGCCCGCAGGGCGGGGCTCCGCGTGGCGCTGATCACGGACCGTACGCTCGGACCGCTGGTGGACGAGGCCGACGTGGCGCTGACGGCCGGCACCGGTTCTCGGCTCGTCTTCGATTCCTACGCGGCGCCGGGCCTGCTGTCCGCCGCGCTGCTCCAGGCGATGGCCGACGCCGACCCCGAACGGACGCAGGCCCGGCTCGAAGGCTATGAGCAGGCCGCCGACCAGCACGGATTCTTCCTCTAGGGAGACCGCTGGCCGCCCGTCCAGGCGGGTGGTGGCCGGATTGTGCCCTTCATATTCACGCCGAATCCGGGCATGAATATTTTCATACTCTTGCTTACTCCACGGTATATATGTTTACTGATGGCGGCGCGGTCATCCGTAGACATGCCAGGGAGAGCGACCCCACGCCCTCCCAGAACAGATACCCGGCGTGACGCACTCCTCCTCCACGTTCCGCCTGGTGTCCCGTCCGGCTTTCGGATCCCGGAGCGCGCCCCCTGCGGCCTCGGCCAACCCCTGGGCCGAGGCCGCCACAGACCCCACCGATCAGAGCTCCACACCCTGCGGAAGCGGACAAGAATGTCTCAGACGGCACTCATCACGCGCAGCCCGGACTGGCCCCTCCAGGTCAAGCACCCCGGGAACCACGACTGGGAACGGACGGCCATCCGCTGGCTGCGCGACCTCCTCCCGGCCCGCTACGCCGGATACGTGACCCTGACCCGCAGCCCCGTCCTCCTCGCCCGGCACGCCCAGCTCCAGGTGCAGCACGAGCTGAGGGCCGTACGCGTGGCGATGGAGACCAGCCGCGCCGAGCTCCCCGCCCTCGGCGTGGCGGAGGCGGTCATCGAGAACTCGATCAGGATGTACGCCATCGAGCTCGGCCAACTCGCCCGCCTGGCCCGCTCCGTCCGGCTCGTCAGCGACGCACTGCGCACCGCCGCCCGCTGACACCCCCGGCCCGGGACCGCCAGGGCCGACGGCGACGAGGGTGCGGGGCCGTTCGGACGACCGCCTGACCTCAGCCGGCGGCGGTGACGCCGACGAGCTGCTCCGCGATGAGCTCGGCCGAGGGGAACCTCATCCCCACGGCGGCCACGTGCTTCCAGTGCAGGGTGCCGTCCGGGGCGACGACGAAGACCGCCCGGCGCAGCCCGATCAGCGGAGCCGTGATCCCGAACGCGCGGGCCACCGCGCGGTCGTTGTCGGCCAGCAGCGGCATCCGCAGGCCGCGGGCCGAGGCGAAGGCCTCGTGACTGTCGACGCCCTGCGGGCTGATGCCCCACACCTGCGCCCCACACGCGCCGAGCGCCTCCAGCCCGTCGGAGTAGGAGCACAACTGGGCCGTGCACACCGGGGTGTTGTCGCCGGGGTAGAAGGCGAGAACGACCGGCGTCCCGCGCTGCGCGCCGAGCGCGTACTCCCCTCGGACGAACGTGCCGTCGGTCAACTGGCCGCCGGGGAGCGAGAAGTCGCCCACGACGTCGCCCACGGCCGGGATTCGGGTCACGGTGTCCGCGCCTCTCTGTCGGTGGAGGGCGTACGGTACCCGCTCGCGGCGCACCGCGTCACCGGCAGCCGGTGCTCCCGCTCCCGGCCGGCGGCGGCTCCCCGGGCGCGGGGTCAGCGGCGGTGCATGGTGTGCGGGCACGCCGCGACCCGGGTGCGCCATGGGGCGGCCCGCACCGGAAGGCCGGAGCCCTCAGTACGGTCCGCCCCGGAAGTACGAGCTCGGCGCCGCGCGGGGGCGGTCGCCGCGCTCGTGCGCGGCATCGGAGCGGTCGGCGGGCGTGCACCGACGGACGAGGGCGCGCAGCGTCTCCAGGCCCGCCAGGACGTCGGAGCGGTTGCCCGAGACCTTCATCCAGCCGGGCAGCCGGGGGACCATCGACCGCGTCGGGCTGCCGAAGCCGGTGCCGCGTTCACGCAACCGGGCTCCGGCATAGGCAGCCAGTTCCTCCACGTGCTCCTCGTTGTAGGCCCACAGGACGTGTCCGGCACACCGGGTCTGCAACCAGAGCGGCCGCCGGAAGAACGGGTCCTCGGTGCCGCCGGGGACCGCGCCGACCAGCCCGGCCCCCCGTACCCGGGCCTCCCATTCGGCGACGGCCCCGCAGTGGGCGCAGGTCATCCTCCGGGGCCGGAACAGCAGCTCGGTGTAGTAGGCGAGCGGGGGGAGGCCGGGCCGGGGCGCGCAGAGCGCCTGCCCGCCGCAGCGCGGGCAGACGACCAGGATGCGCTCGGCGTACCGGGCCCACGGCATTCCCGGGTCGCGGTGCCGGGACGGATCGCCGGGGGTCTCGGAGGTCTCGCGGGACATGAGGGACACGATGCCAGGCCGGGGGAGCGGACCGGGAGGCGGGTGCACGGGCCCCCAGCCCCCCGGGTCACCTCATGCGGCACCGATCTCCACGCGGTCGAGACTTCCTGTTCGGGCCGGGCGGCAGCCGGGCCGCTCCTCCGGCTCAGCCGGGACCGCTGCCGGTGTCCCGCGTGGCCCGTGGTGCGCCGGCGAAGGGACACCGGGACGACCGGTGGTCCTGGGGCTCTGCCGCGGTGGCGGGTCGCCCGCCGCCGGGCCGGCGGCCGGGCGGGTGGGGGCGGCCGGTGATGTCGAGGGTGAGGCGGTGGGGTTGGAGGATGGTGCGCGTGTGGAAGGCAGGGGTGATGCCGGGCGTGCGGGTGATCTGGTGGTCGCGGGTCAGGGTGGCGGTGGCGAGAGTCATGGCGGTGGTGGCGAAGTGCGCTCCGAGGCAGGTGCGCGGGCCGCCGCCGAAGGGCATGAACGCGTACTTGGGCAGCGGCGTGGTGGGCCGGTCCGTCCAGCGGTCCGGGTTGAACGTGGTGGGGTCGTCGTAGTGGCGGGGGTCGCGGTGGAGGACGAACGGGCTGACGGCGACGTGCTGGCCGGGGCGCAGGGGGTGGCCGGCGAGTTCGGCGGGTTCTTCCACGGTCCGCTGGAGGAACCAGAGCGGGGGGTAGAGGCGGAGGGTTTCCTTCACGACGGATTCCGTGACGGTCAGCCGGGGCACGTCGGCCGCGGCGGGGAGCCGGCCCCCGACCTCCCGGTCGGCCTCGTCCCGTACCCGCTGACGGATCTCCGGATGCCGGTCGAGGAGGAGGAGCAGCCAGGCGAGCGCCGCGGCGGTGGTCTCGTGGGCGGCGAACAGGTTGGCGACGACGACACTGGTGGCGCCTTCGTGGGTGAGGGCGCCTTCGTCGCACGCGGTGTTGAGGAGGTCCGCGACCACGGACGGGGAGCCGTCCTGCCGGGTGGTGTGACGCCGGCGTATCAGGGAGGAGACCTCGGCGGCGAGTTCGCGGCCCGCGCGCTGGAGGCGGCGTCCGCGCAGGGCGCGCCAACGGGCGGGCAGGGGCAGGGCGGGGGGCAGGAGCGCGTCCTGCAGGCGGGCGAGGAGGCCGGGGACCTCGCCGGTCTCCGGGCCGAGACAGAATTCTGCGATGAGGTGGGCGCTGAGGTCCTCCAGTGCGGGGATCGCCTCGAACCTGCCGCGGGCGCGCCAGGAGTCCGCGTGGCGGGCGACGGTCGCCGCGAGGCCGTCGCCGGCGGCGCGCAGGCTGGTCCGGTTCAGCCCGCGTCCCGCCAGGCTGCGGGCCCGCATCCACAGGGCCAGGTCCTCGGAGGCGCGGCTTCCGTCGGTCGCCTCGCCCAGCAGGTCCCGGCTGATGGCGTACGTGGTGTTGGTGTGCTTGAAGACCTCCTCGGCCAGGACGGGCGAGTTCACGATGTACAGGTCGTCGTCCAGCCGGACCACGTCGCCGTACCGCTGCTGGTCGAGCAGGAAGCCGAGCCGGTCCCGCTCGAACGCGCGCCTGTTGCCGTACCGCCCGGCCCCTGCGGGACCGGGCGGCACACGGGTCGTCGGCATGAGTTACCGCGCCTGTACGTAGTAGTAGTAATACGCGCTGGAGTGATCCTGCCCCCCGAGCGCGCTGCTGCGTTGGACCTTCGCCCCGGAGGGGTCGTTGGCCAGATGGGCGGAGCTCGACGCGGCGAAGGCCTGCCCGCCGCCGAGGAGTGCGGCGACGGCGGAGACGGCGACGAGGAGCGACTTGCGGAGGGGGATCAGGGCAGCCATGACTGGCCTCCTTCTTCGGGGTACAGGGCGGCTGGTCCGCCCTGTTCGATGTACCCATTACGCCCTCCCGCGGGTCGTCGGGCACGCCACGGAAACACGTGACGTGCCCGCCGTATGCGCATCTGGCACAATGCCGCGCCGCTGTCCGCACCCCACCCGGGGACCTGCCCGGGGAAGCGGCTCCGCCGACCGGAGCCCCGCCCCGCACCCGCTCGTAGGGCGCGACCCATCCGCATGCTGAGATGCTGTCCCACGCCGCGACGGGCCCGTGCCAGACTCTGCCCCATGCTTCGCCAGCAGATCATTAGCGCCGGCGTGCCGGCCCCGAGCTGACCGAGCGACCACGCCGTCGGCTCGCCGCCCGCACGCAGACCTCTCGCATCCGCGAGGGGTCTTCTTGTTTTCCGGGGCAACGCGCTTCCCGGCCCGGCCCGGCCCGGCTGACACCCCTGACACCTGCCGCCCCGCCCGACCCCCCAGGACAGGAGCCCACGACTCATGACCCTGACCCGCTGCGACGTCCTCCCCGACGTCGCCCCCGCCTGCCACATGCTGACCGTCACGGTCCGCGACGGCGGTCACGCCCTCACGCGGATCTCCGCGACCCTCAACAACCTGTCCGTCAGGGCGTTGTCCTACCGGGCCTCCGAAGGCGGCGGTCCCGCCGTGTGCGAGATCGTCGTACCCGTGGCCGACTCGGCCCGCGCCCAGGCCAAGCTGCTGCGCTGCGTCGACATCGTGGGCCTCACGGCCTACCCGGCGCCGGGCTTCCCGGCCAACTGAACGGGTCCGCGCCCCGGGGGAGTCGAAGGCGTCCGCCCCGCACGTCGCGTCAGCGTGCGTGGGGGCGGGCCGCGCATACTTGACTAGTCGTTCCAATATCCCGTACCGTACTCACCGTGGCCAGGACCAAGGAATTCGATCCGGACGCCGCGCTGCAGTCGGCTCTCGAGCTGTTCTGGCAGCGCGGCTACGAGGCGACGTCGATGGCGGACCTCGTCGACCGCCTCGGGATCGGGCGCGCCAGCATCTACGCCACCTTCGGCAACAAGCGCGAGCTGTACATGAAGGCGCTCGACCGTTACAACGAGAACCGCGATTCGCTCCTGCTGCGCGAACTGTCCCAGCCGGGGCCCGCGCTGCCGGCCGTGCGCACGGTGGTGCGGCGCTTCGCCCTCGAGTCCAGCTCCAACGGGCAGCGCCTGAACGGCTGCTTCGTCACCAACACCGCCGCGGAGCTCGGCGCGCACGACGCGGAGGCGGCGCGCAGGGTCGAGGCGAGCTGGGGTCACATCGAGACCCTGTTCCGTTCGGCGCTGGTGCGGGCCCAGGCGCAGGGGGAGCTGTCCGGGGACCGTGATCCGCGGACGCTCGCACGGATGCTGCTGGTGCTGATGCAGGGCCTGCGCGTCGTGGGCAAAACCTCGGGCGACCCTGGCGTGGTGCGCGACGCGGCAGAGCAGGCCCTGGCCCTGCTCGATTGAAATGCGCTTCCCCGGGGGGAAGTTTCTTCATGCGCTCATTCTGGAACGTACGATCAAATATCAGGGGGAGAAATGACCGCCACACGCAGCACCACCCTCAGGGCAGGGGCAGGGGCTCCGGCCACCGCCGCGGCCGCAGTGCCGGCAGCCACCTCGGTCGGCCCCGCAGCGGCCGGCCCGGCAGCGGCAGGACCCGCAGCGGCCGTCCCGTCCTCCGGCTCCGCCTTCGCGCTGCTCGGCGCGGTGCAGATGTCCCTGATCTTCACGCTCACCTCGCTCATCGTGCCGCTGCCCGCCATCGGCGGCGAGTTCGACCTGGCCCGCGACGCCCTGCTCCTGCTCAGCGCCGCCTACGGCCTGACCTTCGCCGGACTCCTCCTCTTCGGCGGCCGCATCGCCGACCGCTTCGGCGGCCGCAGGGCACTCAACGCCGGACTGGTCGTGTTCGCCGTGGCGTCCCTCGCCGCACCGCTCGCCCAGGACCCCACCGTCCTCCTCGCGGCCCGCTTCGCCCAAGGCGCGGGCGCCGCGCTCACCGCGCCCGCCGCGATGGCCGTCCTGCGCGCGGTCTTCCCCCAACCCGCCGCGTACGGAAGGGCCATGGCCACCTGGGGAGGTCTCTCGGTGCTCGGCGCGACCGCCGGGAACCTGCTCTCCGGCGTGATCTCGGCACTCTCCACCTGGCGGCTGTCCTTCGTCGTTCCCGTCGCGGTGGCCGGAGCCGCACTGGCCCTGGCTCCTCGTCTGCTGCCCGCCACCCCCGTCGGCGAGGGCCGGTCCCTCGACCTCCCCGGGGCCCTGCTGGCCACCGCCGGCATCAGCCTGGCCAGTTACGGCCTCGTCCTCACCGACGCCCACTCCTGGGGGTCGACCGGAGTCCTGGTCGCGCTGATCGCCGCCGCCGTCCTCCTCGTGGCCTTCCCGATCGTCGAACGCCGGGCCCGTGACCCGCTGCTCCCGCTCGGGTTCCTCCGCAACGGCCGCCGGGTCCTGGCGCTCTCGGCGATCGGGCTGACCGCCGCCGGCACGGCCACGGCATTCGTCCTGCTCTCGCTGAGCCTCCAGGAGGACCGTGGCTGGTCGGCGCTCCAGACCTCCGCCGCGTTCGTTCCCTTCGCGGTGGCCCTCCTCCTGGCCGGCCGTGCGGCGGGCCCGCTCATCGCCCGGTACGGGACCGCGACCGTGACCACGGCCGGCCTCGTCACCGCGGCGGCGGGCCTCGGACTCCTCGCCCTCACCGGACTGGCCGAGCACACCCCGTACGCCCTCGGGCTCCTCCCCGGCCTGCTCCTGCTGCCGGCCGGCGGCGCCGCGGCCTTCGCCGGCGCCGCGGTCCTGGCCACGGACGGGGTCGAGCCGCACCAGGCCGGACTCGCGGGCGGGGTGATGAACACCGCGATGGAGCTCGGCCCGACGGTCATCTTCGCCACCGTCCTCGCCCTCGGCTCCGACAAGGTCTCGCTCGCCGCGATGGCGACCGCCTTTGCCGCGGCCGGTTTCCTCAACACCCGCATCAAGTGACCGGTCGGGGACCGCCGGCCGGAAGGGACCGCCGGCGGTCCCCGGTCACGGGTCGCACATCACAGACCGACAGACCGACAGACCGACAGACCGACGAGAACGAGCAACCAGCAGCGCACCAGGGAGTCATTACCGTGTCCCCACGTTTCACCGGCAAGAGCGTCCTCGTCACCGGCGCCGGATCAGGCATCGGGAGAGCCGTCGCCCTCGCGTTCGCGGCCGAGGGAGCCTCGGTGGTCGTCGCCGGACGCACCGCCGCACCGCTCGCCGAAACGGTCGCCCTGATCGAGAAGGAAGGGGGAACGGCCGCCGCGGTCACCGCGGACGTCTCCCGCTCCGAGGACGTACGAGGCCTCGTCGACCGGACCGTCGAACTCTTCGGGAGCCTCGACGTCGCGGTCAACAACGCGGGCGTCTTCCTGGGCGGCGGCCCCGTAGCCGGCCTTTCCGAGGAGGACTGGCGCAGCCTGCTCGACATCAACGTCACCGGCGTGCTCTTCGGCCTGCAGGCCGAAGTCTCCCGGATGCGCGAGCAGTCCACCGGAGGGGCGATCGTCAACATCTCCTCCAACCTCGGCGCCCACACCCGCATCCCGGGAGTGGGCGGCTACGCCGCCACCAAGGCGGCCGTCTCCGCCCTGACGCGGGTCGCCGCCCTGGACCACATCGCCGACGGAGTCCGCATCAACGCCGTCAGCCCCGGCCCGTCCGCCACCGCCATGTCGCTCCGCGCGGGCGAGACCGACGCCGACCGCGCGGCCCGGATGAAGGGCGAATCGCCCTTGGGCCGGGTGTCCACCACCGCGGAGGTCGCGGCAGCCGTGCTCTACCTGGCTTCGGCGGACGCCGCCTCCGTGGTCGGCACCGACCTGGTGATCGACGGCGGCGCCGCCGCCTGACCGGACGGGGCCACCGTGCTCGGGATCCGGCCGGAACGCCTTGGTGAGGGGCGGCCGGCCGGGTCCCGCTCGGCCGGGTCCCGGTTCGGCCGTCGGCCCGGCGGACCGAGCCTCGCCGCCGACCCTCGACCGCGCCGGATCCGTGCTCTGCGGCCGTGCGCAACGGCCTTGTCGACTTCCACGCCGCCGAGAGATCATCCAGGACATGAACGAACCTGCTGAGGTCCTCGGTTCCGGCGAACTCGAGTTGCGCCGCTGGCGCACGGGCGACGTCGACGTCCTGGACCGGACGATCCACGAATCCCTGGACCACCTGAAGCCGTGGATGCCCTGGACGGTCAACGCCGGGAGGCCGCACACCGCCGATTTCCTTACCCGCAGCCACGAGGAGTGGGAGACCGGACAGGGCTTCGGATACGCCATCACGTCGGACGCCGTGGTCATCGGCAGCTGCGGGCTCTGGCGGAGGATAGGCCCGGGCGGCCTCGACATCGGCTACTGGATCCACCCGAGCTGGGGCGGCCGCGGGCTGGCAACGAAGGCCGCGGCGGCTCTCGTCGGCCAGGGCCTCCGGCTCGCGGGCATCGACCACGTAGAGATCCACCATGACGCCGCCAACGTCGCCAGCGGGGCCGTGGCCCGCCGCCTGGGGTTCACCGAGGTCGGCCGCAGCCCCGTACCCGAAGGCCCCGAGGCGCCCGGCCAGGTGGGGATCGACGTCACCTGGCGGATCACCGCCGAGCAGTGGGAGGCCCGTACGGCGTCAGACGGCGAACGCGCGCTCTGACGCCGGCCCTCGGGGCCCGGGCCGCCGCCGGCCTCGGTGACCGTGAGGAGGCGCGCGGCCGGTTCGTACGATCATAGGAATGGACGTGCGGGCTACTCTTGCCCCATGACGATGCGCAAGACCGTCCCCGTGAGTGTCGACGCGATGATCGAGGACCTCAGGACCCTCGTCGAGGTCGAGTCCCCCTCACGCGACCTCGACGCACTGTCGGCATCGGCCAAGGTCGTCGCCGCCGTCATCGAGAACCGCCTCGGCGGCCAGGCCGTCCTGGTCGACAGCGAAGCCGGGCCCCACGTCCACTGGTCGGCGGGCGGTGATCCCAAGGTGCTGATCCTCGGTCACCACGACACCGTGTTCCCGCTCGGAACCCTCGAACGCCGTCCGTTCCTCGTGCGGGACGGTCACGCGACCGGCCCCGGGGTCTTCGACATGCTCGGCGGTCTGGTCCAGGCGATCCACGGCCTGGCGGCGCTCGAGGACCGGTCCGGCGTCGAGATCCTCGTGACCGCCGACGAAGAGGTGGGCTCACGTTCCTCCCGGGCCCTCATCGAGGAACGCGCCCTCGCGTGCGGGACCGTGCTCGTCTTCGAGGGCTCCGCCGACGGCGGAGCCCTGAAAACCGGCCGAAAGGGCTGCGGCACCTTCCAGGTCTCCATCGCGGGACGTGCGTCGCACGCGGGCCTCGAGCCCGCGGCCGGGGTCAACGCCCTGATCGAGGCGGCCCACCAGGTCCTTCACATCGCGGCGTTCGGCCGCCCGGAGATCGGCACGACCGTCACTCCGACCGTCGCCTCCGCGGGAACCCTCGACAACGTCGTGCCCGCGGAGGCGACCGTCATCGTCGACGTCCGGGTGGAGTCGGCCGGGGAGAAGGAGCGCATCGAGTCCGCGTTCGCGGCGCTGGCCCCGCACCTCGACGAGGCGCGGATCACGGTCGAAGGGGCCATCGGTCGCCCTCCGATGCCCGAGTCGGCGTCGGCCGAGCTCTTCGCGCTGGCCCAACGGCTGCTTCCCGGGCTCGAAGGCAAGGCGGTCGGCGGCGGCAGCGACGGCAACTTCACGGCCGCTCTGGGCGTACCGACGCTCGACGGCCTCGGAGCCGTCGGGGGCGGCGCCCACGCCGAGCACGAGTACGTGGTGGTCGGCGCCATGACCGAGCGGGCGCACCTCGTCGCCGGACTGGTGCACGCCCTTCAGAACCGATAGGCGGGCAGGGGCCGTTGCCGCGTACGGTGCCCGACGGCCGTTCCGCGCGTCGGGGCCCCGCGGGCCGAGGCGGCGTACGCGACGACCCGCCCCGCCGGGTGGTGCAGCCCCGGCCGGTGCAGTCCCGGCTGCGCCAATCGGCTGGCTCCCGGCCCTGCCCGGCCCTGCGTCGGGACAGACGGTCGCCACCTCTCTAGGTTCTGTGGTGCCCCTTACCTCCTCGAAAGGTGGATCCATGCGTTCTGTCCGCTCCGTGCTCTCCGTCGTCGCGGCCGGTGTCATCGTCCTCGGTGGCGCCTCCGTCGCCGCTGCCGACGTGACCGTCAACGCTCCGTCCGAGACGACGTACACCTTCGTCTTCGGCGACTGGTCGCAGTTCGCCGCCGACGACGTGTTCAACGCGGGCCTCAACAACACGGTGGGATCCAACAACTGAGCAAGCCGTCCGCGCCCGGTCGTCCGGCACCTCCCGTGCGGACGACCGGGAGCTAGGCGACGCGAGTCCGCCGCCCTGTCGCGGCGGCTCGCGGCTGCCATCGGGCGGCGGTCCGCCCGGCGCGGGCGCGCCACCAAGCCACCGTTGCCCTGACCTGGGTCAGGGAACCGCTCACGGGACCGTAGCCGTACGGATCGCCCAGCAGGACCAGGACCGCCCCGGCCTCCTCGGCCGCCGCGCCGACCGACGAGATCAGGGCCGGCCACTCGGTCGCCCAGCGGTGGTAGGGCGGTGCGGCGCAGTGGAGGACAGCTCCCGCGCCCCGAGAAGCTAGGGCGGGCCGTAGCCCCGAACCCGGCATCGAACACGTCACGTTGGACGCGGGTGACGACCCGCACCGCATGCCCCTGCTCCGCCAGCAGCCGAGCGGTGGCCACTCCGGCGGGCCCGCATCCCACGACGACGAAAAGGCTCACGTACGTACATGAGCGCGAGCGCGTGTCCCTCCTGGCGGCGCTACATGGCGGAGCGGAGCATCCCCGCCGTCCTGGCCATGGCGGCTCGCGTCGGCTCGTCGGCGGCCGTCCGGGCGGCGTCCTCCAGCAGCAACGCCGCCGCCTGGAGGAGACCGACGTGTACCGGTACGGTCTGCAGCCCGGTCAGGGCCGCCATCGCCTGATCGGTGGCGCTCTGGGGGATGAGGGTGCTGACTCCGCGTCCGATGCCGCGTTCCCGTGGGCCTTGCGCTGGTGTACTCACCTCGCGATTCTCGCGGATCCGCGGCCGGATCCGGTGGCGACATCCGAGGGACGGGTTGGGCGCCGGGGCTGCGGGCCGGGGGCCGGGTGGGAGAGCGCGCGGCCGTCGGCGCCTCCGGTCCCCCTAGGAGCGTGGGTCGGTAACGAGCAAGCGGCCTGCTGGCCGTGACCGATGGGATCGGTCACTGTCGGCGCCTGTGAGGCTGTGGTGGGGATCCTGCCCGTCGGATGTGCGGCGACGCAGCAGCAGCCGCGGGTCGTAGGGCGGGTAGCCGCGCTTGTTGGTGTAGTCGGCCAGGACCGGCCCCAGGTCCAGCACCTCGT
The DNA here is from genome assembly GCF_040611715.1 of Streptomyces sp. NPDC006544. Lineage (NCBI taxonomy): Bacteria > Bacillati > Actinomycetota > Actinomycetes > Kitasatosporales > Streptomycetaceae > Streptomyces > Streptomyces sp. NPDC006544. Next base: position 103,700 of record NZ_JBEXOV010000005.1, read on the forward strand.
CGACCAGGTCGGCGACGAACCGGGCGAGGTGGTCCTGGGGCAGCCAGTCGTCCAGTGACGGGGGCAGCAGCAGGACCTGGTGCGGGTCGAACGCCCTGAACCGCTTTTCCACCCTCGCCGGACGGTCCTGCGGCTGCTGCTTCTCCACCGGCTCGACCTCGAACAGTCCATCCCCACCGCGCATACCGCGATCCTTCCGTACCTGCGATCATCAACCGGAGGCGGGGCGCTGCCCGGTCGGATAATCCACGTGCGGTCTGGCCGTCCCGCGTGATACTCCTCCCTGCTATGGGCGATCTTGTGACAGCGCGGCTCGTGCTTCATCCAATGGCCGTCAGCGAGGCTGAGCGAGTGGTGACGGGCGAGTCGCGTGGCGGTGCCCGATGGGCGCCCGGATACCCCACCGACGGGGACGTGTCCGCAGCCAGGCGCTTCCTCGGCACCTGCGCAGACACCGGTGATCCCCAGCCGTTCGGTAACTATGAGATCCGTCGCCGCGAGGACGGTCAGGCGATCGGCGGACTGGGCTTCCACGGACCCGCGGACGAGAGCGGCAGCGTCACGATCGGCTACGGCCTCATCCCGTCAGCGCGAGGCCAGGGATACGCCTCCGAAGCTCTCCGCGGACTACTGCTGTTCGCGCGGGCACACGGCGTCACCTGCGTGAAAGGCGACGCCGACCACGACAACATCGCGTCCCAGCACGTCATGATGGCAGCCGGGATGCGGCCGGCCGGACAAGACGGACGCGTCAGGTACTTCGAGATCGCCTGGACCGACACGACGGCGAATACTGAGACACGCTCCTAGCGCCGAGTGTGGCCAACGACCCTGCGGCGCTGTCCCCCTGCGGCCCTGCGGCGCTACCCCCCTGTGGTCGTGGATGACCGGGCCCGGCCTACGTGCTCTGGCCGTCGGCCTTCCGAGCCGCGCGCTCCAGCCGGTCCCGGTATTCCTCCCACCATGCCGCGTCGGCGGGCGGCATCGCGTCGTTGCCCTCCTTCATCCCCACGGCGCCGTCCAGGAGTTCCCGGATGATGTCGGCGTGCCCCGCGTGCCGGTGGGTGTCGGCGACCACGCGCACGACGGCATGGTGCAACGTCACCTCGTCCCTGCCCGTCGGCCACCACGGCACGCGGCCGGTCGTCTCCAGCGGCAGCGCGTCGATCGTGGCGTCCGCGTGCGCCCACGCCCGCCGGTAGAAGTCCACGATCTGCTGACGTGACTCGTCGGGGGTGGCCCACATGTCCCCGTTGGGCTCGGCGTCCTCCTCGAGCCAGGGCAGCGTCTCGCCGGACGGGCGCCCGAACGTGTCGCCGAGGTAGCCCAGTTCCACCCCGGCCGCGTGTTTCACCAGGCCCAGGAGGTTCGTGCCGGTCGGTGTCAGCGGTCGGCGGACGTCGTACTCCGAGAGCCCTTCGAGCTTCCAGAGCAGGGCGTCGCGGGCGGACTGCAGGTAGAAGCGGAGGTCGGCCTTGGGATGGGATGCGGTCATGCGGCAAGCCTGCCGCACGCCGTCGATGGACCGCCTGCCTGTTTTCCGCCCGGTCCCCGGCGTGGGCGTGGGCGGCTCCGGTCGTGCGGCCGGGCCGAGCGGACACCGATCCGTCCGGCATCCGTCGGCCCGGCCGCACGGCCGAGGCCGCCCGGTTCAGGAACTCCCTACTTCCTGCTGCTCAGGTGTCGAGCAGCCGGTTGACCAGCGAGCGGTAGGCGCGCAGGGCCTGTCGCAGGTCCTCGGTGGCCACCTGCTCGCCGTGGTCCCACTGCTTCTCCAGCCCGCTCCGGTGGTCGGCGAGAGACCCGGCGAACGCCTGCATGACCTCGGCCACCAGAGTGTCCGCAGCCCGGACCGCTTCGCGCGGCTCGTCCACGAACCGGCCCTGGATCTCGTTCCAGGTGGTGCGGTAGCGCTCCGCCTCCGCGGCGCCCAGGAGCGATTCGTCATCGGCCCCGGGGTCGCCGTCCTGTTGCGGTGCGGGCTCACGGTCGAGGCCCGTCTCCAGCCCACCGGGCTCCCGGCCGTCCCCTTCGCGTCCGTTCCCCGACACGGCGTCCCGGTCCGGTACGGCGTCCCGGTCCGCCAGCGGGCCCCGGTCCGACAGAGCGTCCCGGTCCGAGTCCGCATCCGCGTCCGACGGCATGCCCGGGTCTGTTCCGGACCGTGTCCCCGCGTCCTGCGCCGAACGGTCCCGCGGGTCCCGTTCACCCGTGGCCTCGCCCGGGTAGAGGGCCGCGTCCTCGCGTGCGGACGCGGGACGCGCCAGGTCTTCCGTCGTCAGGACGGGCTCGGGCGCCCGTCCCGCCTCGTCCTCATGGTTCGGCATGATCATTGGCTCCTCCGGTCGGCGAGCAGCTCCTCGAACAGGGTGCGGTAGTGGACCATCGCCCCCCGGAGCTCCTCTGTCGTCGCCTCTCCCGCGCCGCTGCGCACCTTGACCGCGTGGGCGGCCCGGTACTCCTCCAGCGTGCGGCCGTGCTCGACGGACAGGTCCCGCACTTGCCCCTGGTACCCGTCGGTGGGGTAGCCGCGCTCACCCATCAGCCGGGTCAGGAGCTCGTCGGCCTCGGCCACGGAGGCATCGGGCCGGTCCACGAATTGCTGCTGTACGGCGGTCCACTTGTCCGCGTACTGCTGCCGGCGCTCCGGCGGCAGCTCCTTGATCTCGAGCTTGTGGTACCGCTGCTCACGGGCGCGAAGGTCCCGCTCGGCGGACCGCTTGTCCCCCTGTTCCGCGACGGTACGTTCGTATTCGGGTCCGAACCGTTCACGCAGGTGACGGCGTCGGGCCAGCATCCACAGCGTGACCGTCAGCGCGATCACGACGATCGCCGCCACGACGATGATGGCTATCAGTACGTTGCTTGACATGTCTGGCCTCGTCCCGGGGGCTCTGGCTCGGTGGCTTCGTTGACGCGGCTGCCCTGCTTGCCGCCGGGCAAACCCATGCGGGGCCGGGCCTGCGGGCCGGGCGCGGATCACGGCCGGGGTTTGAGCTCGCCGCTGCGGGTTAGGCGCCCGATGGAGAGACGACTGGGCCGTGCGTGCGGACGGCCCACGACACGGGCGGACGGCCCTGGGCGCACCCCACGCGGCCCGCCGACAGGCCGCCGCCGCTGACGAATGGAAGGGCATCCCTGATGGACGCGAGTGAGAGCGAACGGGCGCGGCGCCGTACCCCGACCCCGACCCCGCCGTCGGAGGCGGTCGGCGAGAGCGGCGACAAGGAGGCGCGCCGGGCGGCCGACGAGGCCGTCGTGGGCGAGGGCCGCGAGGCTCACGCCCGCCGGACCCCGGACGCCGATGAAGGCGGCGCCCCGGCCGCCGGGAAGAAGCGTCATTGATCGACCCGGCCCGACCCACGGTTTCCGTCCACGTCTGTCCGGCGAGCCGACCAGCCAAGGAGTCACCATGCCTCGTGGTTCCAGCCCCAAGCGTGAACGCCAGTACGAGCACATCAAGGAGAGCGCCGAACAGCGGGGTGAGAGCCCCGAGCACGCCAAGGAGATCGCCGCCCGCACCGTGAACAAGGAGCGCGCCCGCGCCGGCGAGTCGAAGACCGCCAGCCGTTCCTCCCTCGAGGACATGTCCTCGTCGAAGCGCGGGGGGCAGCGCTCGCACAGCGGGGCGCAGGGGCCGACGAAGGACCAGCTGTACAACGAGGCGCGGCAGCGCAACATCAAGGGCCGTTCGTCGATGGACAAGGCAGAACTCAAGCGCGCCCTCGGCCACTGACCACTCCGCCGGCCCGTTCGCAGGAACGGGCCGGCGGAGTCATGGAACCGGGGCACGGTCCGGCCTCCCGGCTGCGACGGGGCCGTGTCCCGGGCGCGCCAGGCACACGGCCCCGTCGCAGCGCACGCCGGCGGCCGTTCCGGGGACGGCCGGGGGTCAGGCGGAAGGCGGGTACGGGGCGGCCTTGAGGCGGCGGGCCAAGTGCGCGGTGTTGGCGGCGAGGGTGGCCGTCGTCGCCGCCGTCGCCTCCGGGATCTTGTCGAGGTCCTGGTAGTCGGTGCCCTGCATGGCCTCGCCCACCCAGTAGGTGACGGCGTTCGGCGCGAGGGAGAAGCCGACGTCGTTGAGGCCCTGGAAGAGGTCGGCGCTGACCTTGTGGGCGCCGTCCTCGTTGCCGACGACGCAGACGCCCGCGACCTTGCCGTAGGTGAGCATGCGGCCCTCGTCGTCGGTTTCCGAGATCTCCGCGTCCAGGCGCTCCAGCACCCGCTGGGCCACGCTCGACGGGTGGCCCAGCCAGATCGGTGTCGACAGGATCAGGATGTCGGCGCCCAGGACGGTCTCCCGGATCTGCGGCCAGGCGTCTCCTTCGCCCGTGTCGGTCCGTACGCCTGCCCGTACGTCGTGGTCGGCGATGCGGAGGGTCTTCCCCGTGACTCCGTGCCCGGCGAGCGCGGCCATGGTCTGCTCGGCCAGCAGCTGCGAGCTGGACGGGGCGGGGGAGGGGGACAGGGTGCAGACGAGCGCGACGGCGCGCAGCGGCGTGTTCGGTGTGGTGTCCATGATCCTGCGGCTACCCGCCCGGTTGCCGTTCATCCGGGGCCCGGCGGGCGCTGCCGCGCCCTGGTCCGCAGGGCCGACGCGTCTCGGCACCCCCGCAGCGCGTTCACCGTCTCTTCGTTGCCCCCCGGCAGCGCGTCCACCGCCTCCAGGCCGTGTGTTCCGTGAGGCCTGCCGGGTAGGCGCGGCATGACCAGGCCGACCGCCCGGCGATGCACACCGGCACAGCGAAAGGACCCCGTCATGAACCGTCCCGGATCCCTGCCGCCCGGCGACGACGGTCTGCGGGTCGTGGTCGTCGGCGCCACCGGTAACGTCGGCACCAGCGTGGTCCAGGCGTGCGCCGACAGCCCTGCCGTCGGCTCCGTGCTCGGCCTGGCCCGGCGGGTTCCGCGGTGGGCGCCCGCGAAGACGGCCTGGGCCGCCGCCGACATCGGGCCCCACGGCCCCGATCTGGTACCGCTCTTCGCCGGAGCCGACGCGGTCGTCCATCTGGCGTGGATGTTCCAGCCGACCCACCATCCGGCCCAGACGTGGCAGACCAACGTCCTGGGCAGCCTGCGCGTCTTCGAGGCGGTGGCCGCCGCCGGCGTTCCCGCCCTGATCCACGCCTCCTCCGTCGGCGCCTACTCACCCGGCCCCCAGGAGACTCCGGGCGCCGCGGACCGTGCGGTGGACGAGTCGTGGCCCACGCACGGCTGGCCCCAGGCCGCGTACACCCGGGAGAAGGCCTACCTGGAACGCGTACTCGACGCGTACGAGCCGGCGCACCCCGACGTCAGGGTGGTGCGCATGCGGCCGGCCTTCCTGTTCAAGCGCACCTCCGCGTCCGAGCAGCGCAGGATCTTCGCGGGCCGTCTCCTGCCCGGACGGCTGGTGCGCCCCGGGCTGATCCCCGCGGTCCCCGACCTGCCAGGACTGCGGTTCCAGGCCCTGCACACGGACGACGCGGCAGCCGCCTACCTGGCCGCCGCGGCCCTGGACGTGCGGGGTCCCTTCAACCTGGCGGCCGGCGGCCCCCTCGACGCCGAGGCGCTCGCCGGTATCCTGCACGCCCGCCCCTTCGCCTTCCCCACGGCGCCGGTCCGCACGGCGCTGGCCGCCGCGTGGCGGCTGCACCTGGTCCCCGCGTCGCCCGACCTGTTCGACGCGGTCCTGCGCCTCCCCCTGATGGATTCCACCCGGGCCCGCACCGAGCTCGCGTGGGAGCCCCGGTACACGGGGGTCCAAGCGGTGGAGGAGTTCCTCGAAGGCTTGCGCGAGGGCGCCGGTATGGCCACCGCGCCCCTGGCCGCGTGAACGGGGACGCCGACGGCGCGGATGCCGTCCCCCGGCCCGCCTCCGGAGACCCGTCGGCGACCCCGACGGGAGCTCTCCACTACCCTCGCCACCGAGTGAACAGCTGCGAGCGACTGGGAGTGGAAGAGGCGATGGCGCTGAAAGAAGGCCAGCGGGTGAAGCTGGCGACGGACACCAGGCTGACCGATTGGGTGGCCACGGCGGGGGACACCACGACGTCGCCGGGGCACGTCGCCGGGTCCCTGTCCCTCGCGGCGGGCATCGAGGGCACCGTCGAACGGGTGGTGGAGCACGAGCACCAGAGCGAGGGAGCCCGTGAGTACGAGCGCCTCAAGTCGCTCCTCGACGCCTTCGGCCAGGAGATGCCCCCCGAGAGCAAGAGGCAGCTCGAGGAGAAGGTCGGTTCCCTGGAACCGGAGTGGATCGCCTACCGGGCGCAGCGGCTCCGCGTGACGGTCCGGGTCCGCCTCGACAACGGATTCATCCTCGACGAAGCCCGCGAGGACGTCTTCACGTCCGTCTGACCAGCTGGTCTCACAGGCCGATCCAGTACCGCCGCTTGGGTCCGATCAGCGTCTCGCGAATGTCCTCCAGCACGCCGCCGTTCCCCTCGATCGTGCGCACCGACGCCTCGTTGTCCGGGTCGCAGGTCAGCAGGACCCGGTCCATCCCGAGCAGTCGGGCCTCGTACAGGACCGAGCCCAGCGCCCAGGTGGCCAGGCCGCGCCGCCGCGCGGAGGGCCGGACGCCGTAGCCGATGTGTCCGCCCGCGTCGACGAGGAACGCGTTCAGGTAATGACGCAGGTCGATGGCGCCCAGATAGGTGTCGCCCTCGGCGATCCACCAGTACGTGGCGTGGACCCGCCCCTGCTCGATCGGCAGGGTCCGGTCGGAGTACCCGCGCAGCCGTTCCGCCCAGGCCGCGAAGCCCTCCGGGCTCTCCACGTCGTCATCGAAGCCGAGACCCGCGCCGTCCATGGGGGCGTCGGGCCCCCACTCCTCGCGCGAGGCGAGCCAGGAGGCATGGAGCCGGGGGGTGGGGGAGATGAGCTCGGGCATACCCGGACGATAACAGTCCGATCATCTGGTCACGGCTGCCCCCGGCGAGGCGGCCGGACAGCTCACCAGGGGCTACGGACCTCGACGCCGTCGAGGGCGCGGGCCTGGGCCTGGGCCTGCGCGGGAAGCCTGCGCAGCACGTCCTCGCCGATGGCGCCGTCGCGGCGCCAGATGGTGCAGAGCGTCTCCAGGGCTGCTGCGGCGACCTCGGGCTCGGCGTCGGTCGCCGCGCCCATCAGCGCCTCCACCACCGGCCTGGTGCCGAGCTCTCCCACCGCACGCGCCGTACGGGCCCGCTGCTCGGCCGGGACGGCCGGATCGGCCAGCGAGCGCAGGACGTCGGCCGTGTCGCGGGAATCCTGGCACGGCAGTACGAAGACGACGTAGACGAGCTGGGTGACCAGCACGATCAGACCCTGGAGAGGGGCGAACAGCCCGATCGGCAGGAGCGGGGCCAGCGGGAGAACGACCATCCAGCCTCCTCGGATCCTCTGGGCACCGCCGGTCGGCGGTTCGAAGCGCCGGCCGGCCAGCAGGACGATCACGAACATGGTCGCGAGGGTGAGGAGGGGTACCCCCACCAGCACCATCGCGATCCCCGCGGCGAGCGACTCGCCGAAGGGGTCGCCGCCCAGGAGCGGCAGCACCGAGGCCGCGGCCGTTCCGCCGAGAAGGGCGGTGACGACGTACCGCTGCAGGGAAATCCGTAGCCATCGACCTGTGCTCACTGCCGTTGCCCCGCTTCTCTCGACTCGGGGGACGACGGCTCGAAGGTCCCCGCCCCATCATCACTTGAACGTGTTCAATCAGCAAGGGCCGTCGCGACGGCGACAGGAGGGGAGTCGCCCCTCGAGGCCTTCACGCCGCTCCGGATGCCGCTCCTGGCCGGCCCCCTCGAGCCTCCATCTGTGACGTGCGCCACACCGTGTCACGGCGGCCGGCCGTGCGGTGTCTTGTGCCCGAACCGCTGGAACGAAGGAAACGAAGGAGACGACACCATGACCGAGAACACCGCAGTGATCGTGATCGGCGGCGGATACGCCGGCGTCATGGCCGCCAACCGTCTGACGCGGCGCGACGACGTCACGGTGACGCTGATCAACCCGCGCCCGAACTTCGTCGAGCGGATCCGCCTGCACCAACTGGTGGGAGGGTCCGACGACGCGGTCGTCGAGTACCGGGAGGTCCTCGGCGAGGGCGTCCGGCTGGTGGTGGACTCCGTCGCGCGGATCGACGCGGCCGGGCGCAGCCTGACGCTGGAGGCCGGCGGCACGGTCGGCTACGACTACCTGATCTACGCGGTCGGCAGCGGCAGCGCCGACCCGCGCGTGCCCGGAGCGGCCGAGTTCGCCTACCCGATCGCCACTCTGGAGGAGGCGGCGCGGCTGCGCCCGGTCCTCGACGCCACGCCCGCGACGGGGGCGGTGACCGTGGTCGGAGCCGGTCCGACCGGCATCGAGACGGCCGCCGAACTCGCGGAGGCGGGCCGCGCCGTGACGCTCGTCTGCGGCGGGGCGCTCGGCCCGTACCTGCACGCCCGGGGACGACGTTCGGTCGCCAGGCGGCTGGCCCGGCTCGGGGTGACCGTGCTCGACGGGCCCGGCACCAGGGTGACGGCGGTGTCCCGCGATGCCGTGCGGCTCAGCGGCGGCCGCGAGCTGCCGAGCGAAGTGACCATCTGGACCGCCGGGTTCGGTGTGCCGGACCTGGCCGTGCGCAGCGGGCTGCGCACCGACGCCCTGGGCCGCCTCCTCACGGACGAGACGCTGACGAGCGTCGACGACGTACGCATCGTCGCGGCCGGCGACTCGGCGGCGCCCTCGGGCCTGCCGCTGCGCATGAGCTGCCAGGCCGCGATGCCGATGGGCGCGCGGGCCGCCGACACGGTACTCAGCCGGATCGGGGGTGAGCAGCCCTCGCCCCTCAACCAGTTGTTCGCCGGTCAGTGCATCAGCCTGGGCCGCGGCGCCGGAATCTTCCAGTTCGCCCACAGGGACGACGTCGCGCTGTGGTTCCACGTCGATGGCCGCCCGGGCGCGAAGCTCAAGGAGTTCGTGTGCGCCGGCACCGTCAAGCAGCTGGCCGGCGAGGCGGGCAAGCCCGGTTCGTACGGCTTGCACCAGGTCTCGGGGGGCGCGAAGCGCGGACAGCTCCTGGAGGTCCGGCAGGACGGGGCTCCGGCCGTCGCCGAACAGCCGGTCTAGGGCCCGTGGTGTCCTACTCTCGGACGCACCGAGAGGACGATCAGACCGAACGGTCCTCAGGGAAGGGGAACTTGCCGTGCACGACCGCCAGAAGACCCGCGGCGACGAGTCGGCCGCCGCGGGGGAGAGGGGCGGGGGCGTGACCGGCCGCGCGGCCGAACCGGCGACCGCCCGCGCGACCGACCCGGCGACCGAGACGTTCGTCGCCCACCGCAATCTGCTCTTCACCGTCGCCTACGAGATGCTCGGATCGGCGGCCGACGCCGAAGACGTCCTCCAGGAGACCTGGCTCAGGTGGATCAAGGTCGAGCTGGCGCAGGTGCGCGACCACCGCGCGTACCTGGTCCGGATCGCGACCCGGCAGGCGCTCAACCGGCTCCGTACGATGAAGCGCCGCAAGGAGGCGTACGTGGGCCAATGGCTGCCCGAGCCGCTGCTCACTGCGCCGGACGTGGCCGAGGACGTCGAGCTCGCCGAGAGCGTGTCGATGGCGATGATGCTCGTCCTCGAGACGCTGTCGCCGACCGAGCGGGCCGTCTTCGTGCTGCGCGAAGCCTTCGACGTCGGGTACGAGGAGATCGCGGCGGCCGTGGAGAAGAGCCCCGAGGCCGTTCGCCAGATCGCGCACCGCGCCCGCAGGCACGTCGACGCGCGCCGCCCGCGCCGGACGGTCTCCCCGGCTGAGAGCAGGGCGGCTCTGGCCTCCTTCCAGCGCGCGATCGAGACCGGGGACCCCCAGGGCCTCCTCGACGTCCTCGCCCCCGAGGTCGTCCTCGTGAGCGACGGCGGCGGCATCAAGCAGGCCGCCCTGCGCCCGATCGCGGGCGCCGAGAAGGTGACCCGCTTCATGTTCGGCGGCCTCGGTAAGAACCGGAGCTTGATCACCATGGCTCCCACCGTGGTCAACGGAACTCCGGCGCTCCTCGTCCGGCTGGACGGCGAGATCGACGGAGTCATGGCGGTCCGCGTCGAGGACGCCCGCATCACGGGTCTCTACTACGTCCGCAACCCCGAGAAGCTGTCCCGCGTCGTGTCGGAGACCCCTCTCACCCGTAGCTGAGCAGCGCGGGCGCGGTGCGCGACGGGGCCTCCGCGCCCCTGCGGGGGGCTTCTCGCCGGGCCGGACCCGCTCCGGGCGAGGCCGGCCCGGCCGGTCAGGCGTCCGGCGGTGGTGTCCTGGAGCAGTTCGAGCGGCCGGAGCCGCACGTCGCCGTCCGGCGCGTACGACACCCTCGTGTCGCCCAGCCGCAGCGAGCGGACTCCCGCCGGCCGGCGCCGTCGTGCGTCCTGATCCACCATCACGTCAGCCCTGGTTTCTCTCCCGGCCGGAACCCGCCGCCCGGGGATCCGCCGGCCGGCGGCCGCCGGTTGACCGCTGTGGGACCGGCGGTACGCCGTTTTTACGGCCCCGTCCCGGCCGTCGCCCGGCACCTGGTTGACTCACCCCATGGACGCGCCGCCCTTCGACCCCGAACTGGGCGCGGCCCTGGCCGCCTACGGGGAGGCGGCGCGGGAGCCGTGCACCCCGGAGAACCTCGCGGACCGGCAGGCGCGGGATGCCGCGGCCCGGCCCAGGCCGACCGTCCGGGACCTCGAGGACGCGAACCGCCTGGTGATCGGAGGGAAGAGCGCCGGAGGCGGCCTCGCCGCGGCGCTCGCCCTGCTCACCCGCGACCGGGGCGGCCCCGTACCCATCGGGCAGCTGCTCCTGAGCCCGATGCTCGACGACCGTGACCACACGTTCTCCAGCCGTCAGATGGCCGGCGTCGACACCTGGGACCGCACCTCCAACGCGACCGCGTGGCAGGCGCTGCTGGCCGACCGGTACGGCGCCGAGGACCTGCCGCCCCACGCGGCTCCCGCGCGCGCCAAGGATCTGTCCCGGCTGCCCCCGGCGTACATCGAGGTCGGATCGGCCGAAACCTTCAGGGACGAGGACGTGGCCTACGCCCAGGCGATCTGGCGGGCCGGCGGCCGGGCCGAGCTGCACGTATGGCCCGGAGCCTTCCACGGCTTCGACACCGTCGCACCGCGGGCAGCTCTCAGCCAGCGCGCCCGCGACGCCCGGACCCGCTGGCTCCGGCGGCTCCTCACGCAGCTCGGTACCGAGCCCGGTACACCGTCCGACGCCGCGCCCACTGCGCCGTTCACACGCCCCTGACCTGCGCTCTTCTCCTCCCATCACGGGCCGCCCGGACGTGGTCGCGCAGAGGCGCGCGGGGCGTGGGCATGGCATGCTCAAAAGATGAAGGGCGAGGCCGCGCCCGTGGGCGAGGGCGCCGTACCCGTGGGCGAATGCGCCGCACCCGAGGTGCTGGCGCTCGCCAAGGTGGTGGCCAGGCTCCGGTCGGAGATCGCGGACCTGGAAGGTGTCGCCGCGACCACGGCCGTCGTCGAGCGGGCGAAGGGCGTGCTCATGGCCCGGTCGGGAGTCTCCGCCGACACCGCGTACGAGATGCTCCTCGAGCACGCCGCCGAACGGGGCCGAAACCTCCTGGAAGAGTGCTGGATCACGCTCGGCCGGCTCCGCCTCCGCCCGCGGCCCGGGACCCCTCCCACCTCCGCGTCCGGCACGGCGGGCACGGCGGGCACGGCGGGCACGGGCGCGGTGGCGGGCGCGGGCGGAGGTTCGGGCACGTCGCAGCAGGGGCCCGACTCGCCCTTCAGCCACCACCGTTATCTCTCCGGTCGCCGCGGCGACGCCGTGCTGCGCCACCTCCTGGGACGGCTCGCCGACGGCCTGGCCACGGCCCGCAGCGGTGACGACATCGCCGACCTGCTACGGACCGTGCTCGGCGGAGCCACCGGCGTGGAGGCGGTGATGATCTACTCCCTGAGTCCTTCCGGAAGCCTGGAGCTGACCGGACGCTCCGGCATCGACAAGGCACTCGCCGAGCAGTGGCACCACATCCCCCCGCTGAGCGGTGTCGCCGCCCGCGAGGCGATCGACGGGGGCCGGGCCCTGTGGCTCGAGGAGCCGGTGCAGGACGCCCGCCACTACCTGCTGATCGGCGGCCCGCCGGACCGATGGCCCTCCCGCGCCTGGCTCCCCGTCCCCGCCGGCGGACCCGCCAGGGCCGCCATCGGCTTCCTGCGCACCGCGCCCGGCCCCTTCGCGGCCGGCACCCGGGCACTCCTGAGCCAGGCGGCCCGGCTGTGCTCCGTCCCCCTGGGGGCGCCGGAGCGCCCCCGCGACGCCGGCGGAGCAGGGGTGCGCGGCGACGCCGAGGTGACGTCCGTCCAGCGGGTCCTGGACGCGCTGGAGGGATCCGCGGTCCTGCTCACCCCTTTGCGCTCGGAGTCGGGCGAGGTCGAGGACTACCGCATCGACGCGGCGGCGCCGGAATCGGTGGACGTGGCCGGCCGGCGCGGCAAGGAGCTCGTGGGCCGTCGGATCCTGGAGACGTACCCGACCGTGGCGGGCACCGCGCTGTGGGAGGGGTACCTGGAGACCCTCACCACCGGAACCGGGTACGAAGGAGAGCCGTTCACCTATGTAGAGGTGGTGTCCGGCCTCCCGCACGAGTCGGTCTACTCGGTCCGGGCCTCCCGGCTGGGGGACCACCTGGTCGTGTCGTGGGTCCGCCACACCCATGAGCGCGAGGCCCGGCGGCTGGCCGACATGCAGCGGCTGGGCAACCTGGGCTGGGCCGGCTGGAACCTCACCACGGACACCATCACCTGGTCCGATCAGGTCTACGCCATCTTCGACCGCGATCCCCGGCAAGGGCCCATGTCGCTGGAGGAACTGCCCGGTCACCTGCTCCCCGACGATCTCCCGAGCCTGGGTGCGGCCGTCCAGCGGCTCCTGAGCGCGGGGGAGCCCATCGACCAGCCGTTCCGGATCACCACCGCGCACGGCGTACGCCACCTGCGGATCGTCGCCGAGGCCCAGACGGACGTGGACGGCAACCCGGTCGAGGTCCACGGCTTCTTCCAGGACCTCAGCGCGCAGCGCGGGGCCGAGCTCGCGCTGCGCGACAGCGAGCGCGCCGTCCTCCTCCAGCGGGGCATGCTCCAGGCCGAACGGGCGCTCGCCGCAAGCCTCCAGAACACGCTGCTGCCGATCGCCGAGCAGTCCCTGGAACTGGCCGGCCTGCGCGTCGACGTCGCCTACGTCCCCGCCGACCGGGGGATCAACGTCGGCGGCGACTGGTACAGCGCCATCGAACTCCCGGACAAGAGCGCCCTGTTCGTCGTCGGAGACGTGGCAGGTCACGGTCTGGCCGCCGTGAGCACCATGGCCCAGCTGCGCTTCACCACCAAAGGCATGACCGTCACCGGCTCGGCCCTCCCCGACGTACTGCGCCGGCTCAACACCCTCCTGCTCCACACTGCTTCGGACCCGTCCTCCACCGAGACCGCCACGATGGTCATGGCCCGCTACCAGCCCTGGGACCGGCGCCTGATCTGGGTACGGGCGGGACACCTGCCCCCCTTGCTGATCCGGGGTGACCGGGCGGACTTCCTCGACCAGCCGCAGGGCAGCCTCCTCGGTGCCGCGCCCGACGCCGTCTACGGGCAGGCCGTGCTCGGCCTCCTCCCCGGCGACCACCTGCTGCTCTTCACCGACGGACTCGTGGAGGAACCGGGCGAGGACATCGAGACGGGACTCGACCGGCTCGCCGCCACCACCCTGGGACTCCTCCGGGAGGGCCGCGGCGCCTCCCTCGCCCGGACGCTCGCCGCGCGGCGCCCGGGCCACCGCGATGACATCTGCGTCATGGACCTGCACGTTCCGCACGAAGCGGCCGTCCGGCCCGCCCCGGCCGAGCGGGCCGCAGCCGAGCGGGGCGCGGCCGAACCCTAGAATGTGTGCGGTGACCTCGCCGCGATCCGTTGTGGCACGAGGAGGGTCAAAGGACCTCCCTTGCGGGTATATCCCCTCGGGAAGACCACGACGGTTCCACCGGCCCGACCCGGGCCGGACGATACCCACAACCCGTCGGAGGACGCTCATGTCATCCGTTTCCCGCGACACCGCGGACCCGCTCCCCCTCGAGCCCTACGTCGGAACCCCCGATGTCTCCGAGGCCCAAGGGGTACCCGCTGCTCCCGAGGACCGGCTGGCAGTCAGCACGGCGGACGCGCGGACCCTGTCCGTCGCGCTCTTCCGCCGCCTGAACGGCCTGCAGGAGGGGACGCCCGAGTACTCGTACGTCCGCAACACGCTCGTCGAACTCAACCTCAGCCTGGTGAAGTACGTGGCGCGGCGGTTCCGCAACCGCTCCGAGCCGCTGGAGGACATCGTCCAGGTGGGTACGGTCGGCCTGATCAAGGCCATCAACCGGTACGACGTCGAGCGCGGCGTCGAGTTCACCACGTTCGCCATCCCCACCGTCACCGGCGAGATGAAGCGGTTCTTCCGGGACACCAGCTGGTCCGTGAAGGTCCCGCGACGGCTCCAGGAGCTCCGCCTGGACATCGCGAAGGCACACGACACCCTCGAACAGTCCCTGGGACGGCGCCCGACCGACGACGAGATCGCGCAGCGCCTCGGGATCAGCACCGCCGAGCTCGCCGAAGGCCGCCAGGCAGCCAACGGATACACCGCCGGCTCCCTCGACGCTCCGGCGGGACCCGAAGTGGACACGGCTCCCCGGGCACTCCCGCTGGGGGAGGAGGAGGAGGCGTACGACCTCATCGAATGCCTGGAGACGCTGAAACCGCTGCTTGCCACGCTCAGTGAGCGCGACCGGCAGATCCTTTCGCTGCGCTTCGGCCAGGAGCTGACCCAGGCCGAGATCGGTGACCGGCTCGGCCTCTCGCAGATGCACGTTTCCCGGCTGCTGTGCCGGATCATGACCGAGTTGCGGGCCGGGATGCTGTCCGAGGAGCCCGAGGGTGACGACGAGGCCGCGTCGCCGGGCGAGGGCGACCGCCCGGGTGACGCCCCGCCGCAGGACTGCTCGTAGTCGGCCGGAAGACCGAGTCGGCCGAAAGACTGACCGGCACCTGGGCGCGGGGGTCCGGGTGCCGGTGCTCTGCTCGTGTGCCGGGCTTGCTCCGCTCGTGGTGCCGCGCTCCGGCCCGTCGGCACGGGCCCGGGCCGCGAGCCCCGCGGCGCGGGCCGGTTCAGGTCGGCTCGGGGCCGGGCGGGGACGCCCGTCCGGCCACCACTCCGCCGGCCTGCCGGTTCGCGAGGTCCGGCGGCGCGTCGATCTCCACCCACACGCACTTCCCGCCGTCCACCGGTTCCGAGCCCCACTGCGCGGCCAGCCGCTCCACGATCAGGAGCCCGTGGCCACCGGGCAGGCCCGGGTCCGCGTGGACCCGGGCGGCCGGTGCGTCGGTGCTTCCGTCGGTGACCTCGATGCGCAGCCGCTCCCGGCTGCACCGCAGCAGCAGCGACTTCGGTCCGCCCGCGTGCATGCAGGCATTGGCCACTACTTCGGACACCACCAGCAGGGCGTCCTCGGCCGGCAGCGCGTCGGCGGCGGCGTCGGCCTCGGCGGCGGTCCCACGGTCGGCGCCCGGCAGCCACTGCCAGTCGGTCAGGGCCCGGCGGGTGAAGTCGCGGCACCGGCTGACGGCGTCGGCGGTGTCGTGCAGCACCATGCGCCGGATCCGTTCCGGTGCCCGGTGCTCTCTCATCGGTGCTCCTCACTGCGCCCCCGGCGGGTTCG
This sequence comes from Streptomyces sp. NPDC006544, assembly GCF_040611715.1. Classification (NCBI taxonomy): domain Bacteria; kingdom Bacillati; phylum Actinomycetota; class Actinomycetes; order Kitasatosporales; family Streptomycetaceae; genus Streptomyces; species Streptomyces sp. NPDC006544. Next base: position 119,404 of record NZ_JBEXOV010000005.1, read on the forward strand.
CCAGCGCCGCCTCGACATCGGGATGGAGGGGGAAGAGGCCGTCCGCGCCGGTGATGCGGAACATGCGTTTGATCGGCTGGTGAAGGCCGACCAGTTCGAGGCTGCCGCCCGTCTCCTGCATCGCGAGCCGGTTGCGCAGCAGCACGTTCAAGCCTGTGGAATCGCAGAAGTCCAGCCTGCTGAAGTCGACGAGCAGGCGCTGCCTGCCGGGAGCCCTGGCGGCCTGCAGGGCCGCCCTCAAGGGCTCGGCGGTGTCGTGATCCAGTTCCCCGGCCAGCGCCAGGACGGTAGCCCCGCCGACGGGTCGCACGTCGACAACAAGGCGATCACTGTCCGCCGTCGGCATCGTGTACCCCTCACGCTGGTCCCTGTCCGGCTTCATCTCGCGCCTACCCTCCCGCGCGCCGCCAAACACGGCGGGCGGCAGCGCGGGGCCGGACCGGTACCGGCGGGGGAGGGCGGGTGGCGGGAGGCAGCCGCCTGCGCCGCGCGCTCTGCGGTCAGGCCGGCGGTGCGGGGTCGATGGGGAAGAGTCCGAGGGTGCCGGTGAGCTCCAGCAGGCGCCGCATCTGGGGGGTCGGTGCGGCCAACCGCAGCGTATGGCCGGATTCGACCGCCTCGAGCCGGGCCCGGAGCAGGGCGTTGAGCCCCGAGGAGTCGCAGAACGTCAGGTCGCTGAGGTCGACGACGATCTCGGCGGGCCCGTCCGGGCGGGTCACGGCGCGCAGGAGTACGGTGCGCACCTCCGAGACGCGGGTGATGTCCATCTCGCCCGACAGGCGGACCACGACCGTTTCCGACGGCGGGCCCGTGGACGGCGGCCGGACGGGGTCCGGCTCGTCGGTACTCGGCCCGGCGGTACTCGGCTCGTCGGTACTCGGCCCGGCGGTACTCGGCTCGTCGGCACTCGGCCCGGCCGTGCCCGGTCCGAGGGCATCCGGCTCGTCGTGATGCGGCTCGTCGTGGTCCGGCGGGACGCTCTCCGGCGTCGGGGGATCCTGCTGTGCGGACATCCGGCTCCTCGGTCGCGGGTCCCGGCCCCCCGCGCCGACGCTCCCGCCCCGGTCGGAATCCCGGGGCGGGAGCGTGACGGCGCGGGTCGCGCCGGGGTGGGGTCACCAGCGTGGGTCAGTGCCTCTTCATCTTCTCCGCGGTCTTCGACGCCGTCTCCCCGGCCTTGCCGCTCATCCGCTCGGCACTGCCCTCCGCCTCCATGCGCTTGTCGTCCATCGCGCTGCCCGCGGTCTCCTTCATCTTGCCCTTGGCCTGCTTCGCCTTTGCCTTTGCCTTGCTCATGACGAGGTCGTTCCTTCCGGGGTGAGGGTTACTGGTGCCCACCATGCGTCAGCCGACCTCAGCTCGCAATTTGTCCTGAAACATCCGCTTCGCGTTCGACTGGAGCGGCTCATGGCTCCGCGCCGGCCCGACCTGGTGAGTCCGAGCGGCCCGATTGCACGCCGATGGCGGGGGTAGCCGCCAGACGGCACCGGCCCCCTGGGCGCCGGGCCGTCGCCGAGCCGCTGGGAGCCGTCATGACAGACCTGGGTGCCTTCGCCGCTGTACTCGACGGCCCGATGTTCGTCGTCACCGCCACGGCTGGCGGCGAACGGGCGGGCTGCCTGGTGGGCTTCGCCTCGCAGTGCTCGATCGAGCCGCCGCGGTTCATGGTCTGGCTGTCCGTCGCCAACCGCACCTGCCGGGTCGCGCGCGAGGCCTCGTCCCTGACCGTGCACGCGCTGAGCCGCGAGCAGCGCGGGCTGGCCGAGCTCTTCGGGGGAGAGACCGGCGACCGGGTGGACAAGTTCGCGCGCGCCTCATGGCGGCCGGGCGACGCGGGAGGCCTGGTGCTGACCGGGGTCCGCGCCTGGTTCACCGGCCGGATCGAGGAGCGGATCGAGGGCGGGGACCACGTGGGCTTCCTGCTGGCGCCCACGGAGGGGTGCGCGCCCGAGGAGGGTGCGGAGCCGCCCCCGATGCTCCGGTACCGCGACGTGAAGGACATGGAGCCCGGCCACCCGGCCTGACGCGCCACAGGGCGCGCGTGCGACCGGACGCCGGCGGGTAGGCGCCCCACGGATGCGAGTGATCGAAAGAACTAGGAGTGATCATGCCTCGAGGTTCCGCTCCCCGGCGTGCGCGCCGGTACGGCCACACCACGGACAGCCCCGCGCGCGACCGCCGGAGCCACCCGTGAACCGCGCTGCGCTCTTCGACGTCGACGGCACCCTCACCGACACCAATCATCTGCACGTCACGTGCTGGTGGGAGGCATTGCGGCAGGGCGGCCACGAGGTCGCCATGCACGACATCCACCGTGCGATCGGCCTGCCCGGCGAGGACCTGCTCGCGCACCTGTTGGGAGACCGGCGCGACAAGAGCGAGGACGAGACGCTCAGTGCGGCCCACGACACCCTCTACGGTACCTACTTCGACCGGCTGCCGAGCCTGGACGCGGCAGCCGATCTGCTGCGCGAACTGGCCCGGCGCGACTGGAGGGTCGTCCTCGTGACCTCCGCGAAGGAGGCTGAACTGGACGCGCTGCGACGCGCCATCGGCGCCGACGACGCCATCACCGCGACGGCGAGCTCGGACGACGTCGAGAAGGGCAAGCCCGCACCCGACCCCGTGCGCCAGGCGCTCGACCTCGCCGGCGCACCCGCGCAGCGGGCCGTGTTCGTCGGCGACACCGTGTGGGACATGCGCGCCGCCGCCGGCGCGGGCGTCTCGTGTGTGGGGCTGCTCTGCGGCGGCATCCCCCGCGCCGATCTCGAAGAGGCCGGCGCGCTCGCCGTCTACCGGGACCCGGCCGACCTGCTGGCCCACCTCGACCGCAGCCCCTTCGCCGCCGACGGCGCCGCCGGAACGGATCCCGGAACCGGCCGTTGAACGGCGACCCGCCCTACGGCTTCGGGGCCGACGCGAAGCCGATGCACTCGACGTCGATCTGATCGGCGAGCTCGCTCATCACCCGTGCCAGGTCCTGGACGGTCTGTTCGTCGGCGCGCATGTCTCCCGAGTCCGTCGACTCCACCCAGTCGGCCGCGAGGCGGCGGAGCAGGTCGGTGACGTGGTCGGCGGGGATCAGCAGCGCGCCGTCATCGGCGGGGACGAGCGGTATCGATATCTGGATCATGCAACCGCCTCCCAGGGCAGCGTCCGTCGAGTCTCCGAAGCGGTTACCCGCTCGACCGGGCGCCAACCGTACGCCGGGGCGGGCGTCCCGGCGGGGCCGAACCGGACGGGCGCGGGCACGGGCGAGCCGGCGGTCTCCCGCCGGCTCGCCCCGGAGTGTGAACGCCTAGTAGTAGTGGCGCCGTCCTCCGACCCCGTGTCCGACGGCGCCCAGGATCCAGAAGATGACGCCGATGACGACCAGGATGATCCCGAGAGTCCACAGGATCGAGATTCCGAGGAGGAATCCGATGATCAGTAGGACGATTCCGAGTGCGATCATGATGTTCTCCGATCTCGCAAGCCGCTTTTGCCCCTTTTGTGGGTGAAAATGCATGCTGTCGGCGGCTTGATGCTCCTCCACATGGGACTGGTTCCGCCCGCCCCGCTCGGGTCATCGTTCCTCAGGCGTCTCCCCAGAAAGGGCGCCCGTACGCACGCTGACCAGGAGGATGTCACGGTGCGCCGCGGTGTGCCGTCCCGTCGGGGGAGAGGTGGTAGACCGCGAAGGCCTGGTCTATGACGGCCATCGCCACGTTGCGGACGTGGACGCCCCCTGCCGTCATGCCGTGCTCCGTGCCGAGGTGCGCGTGGCCGTGCACGGCGAAGTCCGCTCCGGCCGCGTCGATGGCCTCGGCCAGGTGGTAGCTGCCGAGGAACGGGAAGATCTCGGGCGGCTCGCCGGAGAGGGTGTCCGGCACGGGCGCGTAGTGCGTGAGCGCGATGCGCAGCGTGCTGCCGCCGTCGTGGAGCGAGCGCAGCGCGGCCTCGAGCCCCTGGGCGCAGGTCCGGCTGTGGCGCATGAACGCCTTCATCTCCGGTTCGCCGAATTCGCTGCCGCTGCGGCCGGCGAAGCCCCCGCAGAAGCCCTTGGTCCCCGCGACACCCACCCGCGTACCGGCGATGTCGAGGACCACGCCGACGCCCTCCAGGACGTGCACGCCCGCATCGGTCAGCTCCCGGGTGACGGCCTCCTCCTGGTCGCTCTGGTAGTCGTGGTTTCCCAGCACCGCGACCACGGGAACCGCCAGTCCGGCCACCTCGCCGGCCACCACCCGAGCCTCCCTCGCGGTCCCGTGCCGGGTCAGGTCTCCGGCCAGGAGCAGGAGGTCCGCGCAGTCGCCCAGGGTGTCGAAGGCGGGCCGCAGCAGCCCGGCGCTGTCCGGACCGAGGTGGATGTCGCCCACGGCCGCCACGCGGATCACGACAGCTCCTCGGAGTGGTCGGGGGTGCCGTGGCGGTTGACCGTGAGGTCCGCGTACCAGTCCGTGCCCGCCAGCTCCTCGCCGGCGATCCGCAGGACGGCCTCGCGGCACTTCTCGTCCGCGACGCGCCCGCGGACGACGGCCCGCTCGCCGCGCGTGTCGATCTGTACGCCGAGCTCCGCGACGTCCTCGCGCGCCAGCCGGTCGCGCAGGTGGGCGATGCGGTACTCGATCCGTTCGATCCGCTCGGGGGATGTCATGACCCGTCCTCCGTCCGTCGCGCCCGTTCGATGACGCGGAGCCGTTCGAGCAGGTGGAAGAAGGCGTCCGGCAACGGGGCGGACCGGTGGTCCCGGTCCAGCCGCTCCCAGTCGATCTGTTCGCGCAGCATCCTGGCCATGGGCAGCAGGTCGCCGAAATCGCAGTAGTGCTCGCAGAGTGCGGACAGGCGGCTCTCCATGAGGTCGGTGGGGGCCAGGACCGGCATCCACACCGAGTCCACCGCCTTGACGCTCGCCCGCTCCAGGAGCTCCGTGCTCACGGGACGCCGGGCCAGTTCGAAGATCAAGTCGATCTCCTCTCCACCCGAGCGGCCTTTGACCAGCCAGTCCTCCGGAGCGCGGCGCATGGCGATGCCGCCGTCCTCGAGGGCTTTGACCGCCGCCTCGGCGTCCTCGGGCCGTACGCAGAAGTCCGTGTCGTGCTGGAAGCTGGCCGGCAGCCCGTGGGCGAAGGCGGCCACGCTGCCCGCGAGCGCGAAGGGCTGCCCGGAGTCCTTCAACAGGGCCGCCACGTGCTTGGTGGTGTCCAGGATCGCCTGGGTGTGGTCCTTCGGCAGCGGGCCGTCCTCCGGCGCGGCTCCGCTCAGGCGGTCCGGAGGAGGGACCCCCTGCGGGGTCGGGAGGCTGGGAGGGTTCACGGCGTGCCTCACCGTCTGCTCGGCGGCCTTCTGGGGCATGAGAGCGCGTAACCCGTACGGGGCCCCCGAAACCTCTCGGATGCGAGGAGTGCGGGGTCCCGGGGGAGCGGCCGGGCCCGTCAGCGGCGTCGTTCGACCTGTTCGTCCTTGCGGGCCGTCGCCGCGTCCGTGACGTCGAGGAACACCTGGTCGAGGTCGTGCCAGCGGCCGTGCGCCTCGCGCCGGATCCGTACCATCGCGTCCTCCACGGTCTCGCTGTCGTAGCCCGGTGCCAGGTCGATGCGGGCGGCCAGCAGGATCGAGTCGGGACCCAGGTGCATGGTGAGCAACGCGGTCACCGTGTCGATCTCCGGCTGCCGCGTCAGGAAGGTGCGGAACTCCCGCTGGAGAGCGGGGTCCGCCGCCTCGCCGATCAGCTGCACGCGGGCCGCCTTGCCGAGCGTGTAGGCGACGTAGACGAGCAGGACTCCGATCAGGATGGAGGCGAAGGCCTCGTACGCGATCTCCCCCGTCGCCATGTGCAGGGCGACGCCGACGATCGCCAGGACGACACCGGCGCAGGCGGTGCCGTCCTCGGCCAGCACGGTGCGCAGGGCCGGGTCGCGGCCCGCCCGGATCTCGGCCGCCATGCCCAGGCCATCGGCGCGCGCGGCCCGGCGCACCTGGCGCACGGCCCGCACGAGCGAGGCGCCCTCGGCGCCCAGGGCCAGGACGAGGACCAGGAGGCCGATGACGTAGCCGCTGCGGGATTCCGAACCGCCGGAGCGCAAGGCCTCGATGCCCTGGAAGACCGAGAAACAGCCGCCGGTGACGAAGATGCCGACGGCGGCGAGGAGCGACCAGAAGAACCGCTCCTTCCCGTAGCCGAAGGGATGGCGGGCGTCGGCGGGGCGCCTGCTGCGCTTGAGGGAAGCGAGCAGGAAGACCTCGTTGAGGCTGTCGGCGATCGAGTGGGCCGCTTCCGACAGCAGCGCGGGCGAGGCCGCGACGACGCCGCCGACGCACTTGGCCACGCAGATGACGAGATTGGCGGCCAGGGCGACCCAGACCGTCTTGCGCGTCTCGCCGTCCTTGGCCGCCCCCGAGGGACCGGCGGCGCCGGGACCCGCGTCGGGCCGGGGCCCCTTGCCGGCCCGCGCCCTCGTGTCCGCCGCGGGACTGGTGGCCGCTTCGGGGTCCGCGACCCGGCCGCGGAGCTCCGCATGCCCGGGCCCGGGCGCCGCCCCCGTCATCCCCGTACGACTGCGCGTACGTTTTCGATGCTGCCGCAGTCGGCGGCGAGGTGCCGCTCCCGCTCCCGCAGGAAGGCGACCGCGAGCTCGGCCCGCCGCTCGTCCGGGACGCTCTCCCTGGCGCCGTTGAGGATCGTGCGCTCCTCTTCGTCGAGGTGGTGGGAGACCGCCTTGACCAGGTCCTCCAGGCGCGAGTCCCACGCGTCGGAGCCGACCTCGGACACCTCGAGCAGGGCCAGGAGCGCCTCGTTGCCCTCGGCGTGCTCCTCGGCTCCGTGCTCGACCTCCTCGTTGTCCACGTCCTTGAACCGTTTCAGGGCGCCGTAGACCTCGGACTCCTCGGCCTCGCCGTGCGCGATGAGGAGCGCGGAGAACTTCGCGAGGGCGCCCGCCCGGTCCGCCTCCACGCTGCGCATCTGACGGAAGAGGTCCTCCATCGTGCGGTGGTCCTCGAGGATCACGGCGACGATGTCCTGGTTCTCCTGCTTGTCCGCGGTCATGCGGTGTCCTCCTGTGCTCGGGTTTCATCCGGCGCTTGCTCGATGGCGGCGAGTTCAAACCCGGGTTGGACGAGACCGGCACGCGCGACCGGTCTTCCCCCGGACGGGTGCACGGCCGGGGGTTCGCCCGGCCGAGGGAGCTACGGTGGAGAGGTCATGTCCGAAATGTGCGTGCGGCGGATGAGGTGGACAGCGTGTCGACGTCGAGTCACGAGGTGGTCGGTGCGCCGTGCTGGGTGAGCCTCATGGCTCGGGACCTCGCTGCCGCCGAGCGGTTCTACGCCGCCGTGCTGGGCTGGGAATTCCGCCGTACCCGCCTCGGGGACGGCTTCTCGGTCGCCTTCCGGGGCAGTGCCCCCGTGGCGGGCATCGGCGCGATGGCCGGGCGCTTCGGCATGCCGGTCGCGTGGACGCCGTACTTCGCCGTCGAGGACGCCGACCTCGTCGCGTCGCGGATCCGGGAACGCGGCGCGACCATGGCGGTCGGGCCCCTGGCCTTCGGCACCGGGCGCGCCGGCCTCGCCGCGGACCCCGCGGGGGCCGCGTTCGGGTTCTGGCAGGGCGAGGTCATCCCGGACTGGACGGTGGGGCGCGAGAGCGCGCCGGCCTGGCTGGAGCTGCGGACGCGCGACGCCTTCGCCGCGGCCATCTTCTACGGTGAGGTCCTCGGCTGGGCCGGGGAGGATCCGGGCTGCTGCACGGTGTCCTACGAGCACGACCACGTCGTCCTTCGCCACCACCGCGACACCGTCGCGCGCATCAGCGGCGGAGCCCTCGAAGAAGACCCCGACCCGCAGGTCCGGCCCCGCTGGCACGTCCACTTCGTCGTGCCCGACCTGGAGGCGGCCGTCGAGGCCGCCACCCGGCTGGGCGGGAGGGCCGCATCCGCCGTGGAGACCACCGGCGCGAACCGCTGGATGGTGCTCGCCGATGCCGAGGGGGCGCTCTTCACGGTGGTCGCGGCGGGGGACGCCTCGGCCGGGGCGGGGCGGCGAGCGACCTCCGAGGACTGACGCCGACCGGGGCGGAGCCGCGCGGTCCTGAGCCGACCCGCGAACCGAGCCGGCCCGAGTTGACCCGAGCCGACCCGCGAACCGAGCCGACCGGCACCGGCCGGGACCGAGGCCGGGCCGGGTCCCTGGAGCATGCGGTGAGTGCGACGGGGTAGGCGCCGCGTGACGACACGCATCAGGGAGGCGCTGCATGCAGAGCGGCACAGGCGGGGGCCGGGACGAGACCGCGGAGGAACGTGCGGACCGGCAGTGGACGGAGCTCATCCAGGAGATACGTGTCGCCCAGACGGGAGTCCAGATCCTGTTCGGATTCCTGCTCACGGTCGCCTTCACCCCCGTCTTCGCCGGACTCGCCGAGACGGAGAAGACGATCTACATCGTGACGGTGGTGCTGGGGGCGCTCGCCACGGGAGCGCTGATCGGGCCGGTCGCCTTCCACCGCATCGTCTCGGGCCGCCAGATCAAGCCCGAGGCGGTCGCGTGGGCCGCCCGGCTGACGTTCACGGGCCTCGTCCTGCTCCTGGCGACGAGCACGGCGGCGCTCCTCCTCGTCCTGCGGGTGGCGACCCACAACCCCCTCGCGACATGGCTCGTCGGGGGAGTCTTCACCTGGTACCTGCTGTGCTGGTTCGTGCTGCCCCTGTGGGCCCGGGTCCGCTACACCGCCCAACGCTGACCGTGGCCGGGGGCCGGCCAGGGTCCCCGGGAAGCGCCGACGGGCGGTCGAGAGGTGTCCCGCGGCGCCGTCAGGGGCGGATCTCCTTGGCGACGAAGCGGCCGTCGCCGAGGACGAGGACGAAGGTGACCTGCTGGTCGACGGAGAGGCCTTTGTCCGGTCCCTCGATGTCCGTCTGCTCGAAGAAGACCGGCTCTCGGCGGCCCAGGGGCACGAGGAAGCCATGACCCGCCTGGCGGTTGTAGGACTGGATGAAGCCGGTGCAGCGCTCGGTCATCGGTCACCACCCCGCACCCTCACCCTCGCGTCTGGCCCCTTTGTCCCCAATGTCCCACGCCGACGGCGTCGGTGCCATGGAGTGATGGAGTACCGGTACGCCGCGCGGGCGGGCCGGCGTACCCGCCCGCCCGGCGGCTACCGGGGCGCCGGCCGGGGCGGGAACGCCGGCGCCGCGGGTGCCGGACCCAGGGTGGTCGTGCCCGGCGCCGCCCGGTGTCCGAGGCCCGTCCGGTAGGCGTCCAGGGCCGCCTCGGTCCGGCCGGTGCGCCGCAGCAAGTCACCGAGGAGCCGGCACAGGTCGGCGAGGTCGCCGGTCGCGCCGCTGCGCTCCAGCAGCGCGAGGGCCCGTACGTAGTGCTCCTCGGCGGACTCCGGCTCGCCGCGTTCCTCCGCCATGAGGCCGAGCAGCCGGTGGGCGCCGCCCGCGTGCACGGCCCCGTGGCTCTCCCCCAGCTCCAGCAGCGCCGAGAGCAGCTCGGCGGCTTCCTCGTGCCGGCCGAGCCGGCGCAGTACGTCGGCCAGCTCGACGTCCACCTGAGCGGTGTACAGGGCCGCGCGGCCGGCGGCGAGCATCTCCCGGGCCGTCCGCAACTCCCCTTCGGCGGCGGCCAGATCACCGTTCTGGGCCTGTACGTACCCCCGCATCCAGTGGCAGTGCGCGAGGTCGGTCCGCAGTTGCAGCTGCCCGTAGATCGCCTGGGCCTTGGCGAGGGAGGCGTCGGCGGCGGCCACGCGTCCCTCGGCGAGGAACGTCCGCGCCACCTGCCGGTGCATGCCCGCGACCAGGGCCGGGTCGCCGACGTGTGGCGCCAGCGACAGGGCGACCTCGGCGGCGTGGGCGGCCCGGGCGTGGGCGCCCATGTCGATGTACGGCCCGATGATCGAGGCGTGGAGCAGCACCAGCGCCTCGGGATCGGCCAGCCCGCTCGTTCCCAGCTCGTCGATGGTGGATTCGAGCAGGTAACAGGCGTACCGCAGTTCCCCGGCGAGCAGGTGCGCGACGGCGCGGCCGCGGATCGGCCGGGCCCGGCGGGGGAGCGGCTCATCGGCCAGCAGCTGTTCGGCGGCCTCGAAGTGAGCGATCGCGGCGGCCAGTTCACCTGACTCCAGGGCGCAGTCACCGAGCCCGAGCAGCGCCTCGGCCCGCTCGTCGGCGAGTCCGAGCCCTTCGGCCTCGGCCAGGACGCGCCGGTAGTGGGCTGCGGCCTCGTCGGCCGCGCCGGCGGCCAGGGTCTGCTGGGCGTCGGTGAGGGCCAGGCGCAGTTCGGTGGCCACGTGGGCGGGACGGCCGGTGGCCAGCTCCTCGTAGGAGGTGCCGAGCCGGTCCGCGAGGAAGCGCAGCGCCGCCTCGGAGGGCCGGACCTTGCCCGACTCCAGCGTCGAGACGTAGGCCGGCGTGTACGAGGGTTCCGCCAGTTTCCGCTGGGTCCAGCCGAGTTGGGTGCGCATGCGCTGAACCCGGCGGCCGATCTCGACCGGTTCGTCCATGGAATCCCCTTGGTTGTTCGAACTCCCCAGTATTCAGGGGGAGCAGGGCATTGCGCACCCGTCGTGCGCCACTTAGTTTAAGCAACCACTTCAGTCCATTTACATGGCTACTTAACTTCCTTCACGGGGAGGGGACTTCATGCGCCACGTCAGACGTCCAGCCGTTCGACCGGTCCTGCGCGCGGCCGTAGCGGCGGTCTGCGCGACCGCCGCGCTGCTGGCAGCCGGGCCCGTCCGGGCGGCCGAGACGCCGGCCGCCGAGCAGCGGGTGGAGGTGGAGGTACCGGGCCCCGAGCAGGGCGGCGACGCCGGATCGGGGCACGCCCGTGTCCCCGCCGGCGGGACCGCCCGGACCGGCGGCCGGCTCTCCGGTGCCGACCGGGCCGCCGACGGCGAGGTCACCAAGATCGTCGACAACGGCCCCACCGGCGACCGCCTGGACGTCGTCATCATCGGCGACGGTTACACCGCCGCCGAGCTGGCGAAATTCCACACCGACGCCCAGACCAAGTGGGCCGAGGTGACCGCCGTGGAGCCGTACACCACCTACCGGAACCTCTTCAACGTCTGGACGGTCGACGCCGTCTCCCGCGAATCGGGCGTCTCCGGCGACCCGGACGCCGCGACGGTCCGCGACACGGCGCTGGGCGCGTACTTCTGGTGCGGGGACATCGAGCGGCTGCTCTGCATAGACCAGCCCAAGGTCGACACCTACGTGTCGAAGGCGCCGGAGGCCGACCTCGTCATCGTCCTCGCCAACAGCGCCAAGTACGGCGGCGCGGGCTACAACGAGCCCAGCGCCACGCTCGGTTACGAGGGCATCTCCACCGCCTCCGCGGACAACGCAAAGTCCGGCCAGGTCGCCATCCACGAGACCGGCCACTCGCTCGGAAAGCTCGCAGACGAGTACTTCTACCCCGGCGTCCCGGACTACGAGAAGTACACCGGCCCCGAACCCGCCGAGTCCAACATCTCCACCCTGACCGCCGACCGGATGGCCCGGCAGCGGGCCAAGTGGTACCGCTGGCTGGGGGAGCCCTCCCCGGACGGCGGCACCGTCGGCGCGTACGAGGGCGGCGGCTACTTCGTCACCGGGCTCCAGCGGCCCACCGACAACTCGCTCATGAGGGTGCTGGGCAAGCCCTTCAACCTGCCCGGGGTCGAGTCGATGATCGCCGGCTTCTACCAGCACGCCAGGGCCGTCACCCCGCTCACCCCGACGGACCGCACGCTGCGGCTGCGGGACACCGCGAAGGCGGCCGTACCCCGGCTGACCGGCGCGGACGGACGCCAGCTCGTGGTCCGCTGGTACCTCGACGGGCGCGAGCTGAAGCACCTGGCGGGGCGCAGCGAGGTGCGCGTCACCGACCTGTGGCTCTTCGACCTGCGGACGCACAAGCTGTCGGTCACCGCCGAGGACCGCACCCCCTCGGTGCGCGACCCGAAGACCGCCCGCACGCTGCGCTCCACCGTCGACTGGAACGTCCGCCTGTAGGCAGGGGCACCGGCACGAGCGCCCGGGCCCTGCCCGGGCGACGCGAAGGGCCTTCGGACGCCGGCGAACACCGCGTCCGAAGGCCCTTCGGCCCGTGACCGCACGGGAGGGGCCGTCGAGACGGAGCGCAGCGCCCGGACCGGCCCGTAGCCGACGGACAGCGCGCGCACCTGCACGTGACGTCGCAGGCTGACCGGGTCCGCCTCAGGCACGCAGACCGGCGTCGAGATCGCGGATGAGTTCCCCCACCCGTCCGCCTCCGGGCGGTGCGGCGGGCAGCCGGCCGAGCACGGCGGCGACCGCGGGCGGTGCGTGGTGACGGGCCCATGCGAGGGTTCCCGCATCCGCGCCCACCCCTGCCAACTCCTCCGCCCGCGCCGCGTGCGCCGCCGCACCGAGGATGTGTTTCACCTGGTGGGCGCTTGCCTTGGGGTGGAGGTATCCGGCGGCCGCCGCATGGCTCGCCGCCCGCGCCGCGTCGATCGCGGCGGGCGACGGGAAGGGGGCGGTCGACACGGGTGGAGCGGATGCAGCGGGTGAAGCGGCCTCCTGTGCGGCCTTGTACGCCGCCCACGCGCGCTGACGCAGGGCGTTCGTACGCCGGCCGCCCGCGGCGAAGGCGTCGGCCGCGTCGAGGGCGTCGCGAGGACGCGTATCGGCGGGGAGGTCCCGTTCGAAGATCGCCAGCACCCTGCGCGCACAATCGGCGGCGTAGCCCGCGATCTCCCGGAGTTCGTCCTCGGTCAGCTCGATCGTGTCCGACTCGGTTGGCATGGCTCCATCCTGCCAAAGGGCGCGGGCCGCAGGGCGCGGAGCGGCGTGCGGGGACGTCCTCGCGGCCCCGCTTCGACACGTGCACCCGGTCGACCCGGCGTACGTTGGAACGAGAAGGGGTGGGCACAGGCTGCAGGCCGCTACAGGAGGGTCGGGTCCATGGCACGCACGGCTGACGCCCGCGGCGAGAGCAAGGTGGCGCGGTTCCTGGACAGCCCGTTCGTGGGTCTGTCCCCCTGGATCGTCTTCTCCCTCGTGGTGGGTCCCGGACGTTTCGAGTGGTCGGTCGCGCTGGCCCTCGCCCTCTCGGTCTGCCTGGTCGTCGGCAGCCGCCTGGTGCGCCCGGGTACCTCGCTGAAGATCCTCGAGCTCTCCGACGTGGTGTTCTTCGCGACCATGACGATCGTGGGGATCTTCGCCAGCGACGGCACGCGGCGCTGGCTGGAGACCTATGCGGGCGAGGTCTCGAACCTCGCGCTCGTCGTCATCGCGTTCGGCTCCATGCTGCTCAGGGTGCCCTTCACCCTGCAGTACGCCCGGGAGAAGGTCGACCCGCAGCTCTGGGACACGCCCGCGTTCAAGCGCACGAACTACATGATCACCGGGGCCTGGGGGCTGGCCTTCCTGATCAACGCCGTCGCGGGAGCGTACGGCGACCTCGTGCTGCACGACCCGGACAACGTCTGGACGGGATGGGTCATCCAGGTCCTCAGCATCATGGGGGCCCTGCGCTTCACCCAGTGGTACCCGGACCTGGTCCGCGCCCGGGCCCGCGCCGGGCAGCCCGCCCCGCCGCTGTCCGCGATGCTGCTGCCCATGGCCGGTCTCCTGGTGCCGATCGGCATCGCCGTGCTGATCTTCGGCGGCGGGATGTGGGCGCTGGGTGTCGCCCTGATCCTCCTCGGAGGATGGCTGACCCGGCTGTTCGGACGGCGCCAGGAGCAGCCGGCCGGCAGCACGGATTCCTGACCCGCGCTGGCGACGGCAGCGGGCGGGGGCCGTCCCCGGTGTGCGGCGACGGCCCCCGCCCGTGGGGGAAGGGGGATCAGCCGGTGAAGCCGGCCGTGATGGAGGTGAACTGCCAGTCGCTCTGGGCGATGCCGGAGCACGTCTCCTGGAGGCCACCGCCGGGGCAGCCGCGGTCGCGGTTCACCGACCAGAACGCGAGGCGCGCGATGTGGTGGGAGTTGGCCCAGTTGCGGATGTCGGTCCAGTTCTGGACCGTGGTGGTCTCCTGCGTGTCGCTCACGCCGTTCATGCCGGAGATGCCGATGCGGGCGTAGGCGGTCGCGTCGTTCCAGCCGAAGGTGGACTTGAGCTTGGCCTTGAGGCCCTCCGTCGCGCTGACGGTGCTGGCGTACATGTCCGTCGAGGCGTTGCCGAAGTCGAACGGCATGATGGTGAAGACGTCGATGTCGGCGTTGAGCGCCTTCGACTGCTCGATCAGGCGGTTGCCCCAGCTGGTCGGGCCCGTGGTGCTGGTGCCGAAGGTCAGGATGGTCTTCAGGCCGGGGTTGTTCTGCTTGACGATCTTGAGCGCCCCCAGGATGCGGTCCTGGACCACGGCGTTCTCGAACTCGTCGGTGTTCTCGATGTCCACGTCGATGGCCTTGAGGCCGTAGGCGTTGATGACCTGCTGGTAGGCGCCGGCCAGGGCTTCGGGGGTGGAGCAGTTGGGGCCGAGCTTGTTGCCCTGCCAGCCGCCGATGGAGGGCACCACGTCGCCGCCCGCGGCGCGGATCGAGGCGATGGTGCTCTGGTCCACGCCGCCGGTCAGCGGGCGCTGGCCGTCCCAGGACGCATTGCATCCGCCGGAGGAGAGGATGAACGCCATGGTGAACCACTTCGCGCCGGTCGCGTTCATCACGGCGGTCGCGCTCGGCGGGTTGCCCCAGCCGAGGTAGAGGTACGGCGCGGCCTGCTTGAAGCCGGTCGGCACGGTCCCGTTGTCGGTGGTGACGTTGACGGTGTTGGAGGCCGGCGAGGTGTTCCCCGCCAGGTCGCGGGCCCGGACGGTGAAGGCGTAGGCCGTGTTGGGGGTCAGGCCGCTGACGGTCGCGCCGGTCGTGGTCGAGGTGGCGACCTTGCTGCCGCCCTGGTAGACGTCGTAGCCGCTCACGCCGACGTTGTCGGTGGAGGCGGTCCAGGTCAGGGAGGCGCTGGTGGAGGTCTTGCCGGAGGAGGTGAGGTTGCCGGGCGTGGTGGGCGCCTGGGTGTCGACGGTGCCGCCGGGGCCGTCCAGGGTGATGTCGTCGGCGTAGTAGGTGCCCTGGCCGTACCAGCCGTTGAGGTAGACCTCGGCACTGGTCTGGGAGGCGCCGGTGGTGAAGCCGACGGTCAGTTTGGAGTAGGCACCGGTCGAGGTGGTCCAGGTGGAGGCGCCGCCGGTGACTCCGAGGTAGACGTAGCTGCCGCGGACCCACGCGGAGAGCGTGTACGTGGTGTTGGGCTGCACCGCGACGGTCTGCGCGCACCGGGCGTTGTCGGACGCGCTGGCCGCGCCGGCGAGCGCCTTGCCGCCGCCGTGCACGGGGGAGCCGACCACGGAGCCCAGGCCCCCGGAGCAGGACCAGCCGGTCGTGGTGCCGGCCTCGAGGTCACCGTTGGTGAGCAGATTGGCGCCGAACGCGGCGCCGGGGGACGTCAGTACCGCGGCCGCGGCGAGCAGCGCGGTGCCCAGGCCGCAGGCCAGACGGGCACGGGTTCGGATGGGGGTACGCAAGGAAGTGCCTCCAGTGGGAATGGGGGGACGGCGTGAAGCGCGACGCCCGGGCGTGGACCGCGGAGACCGAGCGGGTGACGGAACCATGGAGGTCAGGCCCGTCTCGGGCCGTACGCCGCTTCTGCTGGGGGGAGTTGACGTCGTAGCGCTTCGTGGCCGGGAACCTAATCCTCCGGAAGGTCCGCCGTCAACAGGTCTGGACCATCAAGAAGTTGGCGGCCCCAATCGGAAGGTTTACTAACCATGAGGGTTGACAAGGGGACCGCTCCTTCGCCAGCCTGTGGCGGCAGGTGGCCACCCGCCCCGACCACCTCTCTCCCCCGACCGCGCGTGACCGTCCGTGACCGCCCTTAAATGGCTCGGGCCCCGTCCGTACCCCTGCGTAGGGTGGCCGGATGAGCGGAATAGAGATCGTGGCCGACCGGGACGAGTGGCGAGCCGGGTTCGAGGGGCGCGTACTGGCCGGATACCGGGCCGCGGGCTGCTCGGAGCCGTTGGCACGAGCCCTGTGGGAACGGGCCGCGAAGGGCATCGACGACTGGACGGTGGCCACGGACGGCACCGGCTGGATCGCCGTCGGGGTGATGGGGGACAACGGCGCGACCGTGGGCCGGATCCACGACCTGACGGTGCCGGACGGGCGCGCGTGGGCCGAGCGGTGGTGCGCCGAGCACGGCGCGCGGCAGGTGGAGGTCCGGATCACGGGGGGCGCGGCCGGGGTCTTCGCCGACTATCCGGTACGCGGACAGAACCGGATGCGCGTCGCCGTCGAGCAGCCGGAGCTGCCGCCGGGCCTGACGGTCCGCCGGCTCACCGAAGAGGAGTACCCGGGCTGGTACGCCGGCGAGGAGGCCGGGTACATCGCGGACATCGTCCGGGCCGGAGCCTGCACCCCGGAGCAGGCCAAGGAGAAGTCCGACCAGGACTTCGCCCGCCACCTGCCGCAGGGATTCCACACCCCGGGCCACGCCTTCTACGCGATGGAAGCCGAAGGCCAGGTGATCGGCACCGGCTGGGTGAACCACGGCTTCCTGCCCGGCGTGACCTTCGGCTTCTCCCTGGAGGTCTACGAGGAGCACCGCGGCAAGGGCTACGGCCGCGCCGCGATGGCCGTCGGCGAGTGGGCCACCCGGCAGGGCGGCGACGAGGCGATGATGTTCAACGTCTTCGGCGGCAACGAGGTCGCGATGAGCCTGTACGAGAGCACCGGCTTCGCCGTGCTGGACGAGTACCGCTCGATCGAACTCTGAGGCACGTGTCCCCCTCCGTTCGCGCTCGGCCCGGCGTACCGGAGCCGGGGGGTAGCCCTACCGGGGCAGGGCGGACAGCCGGATCGCCCGGGCCGCTCGCGTCCGGAAGTGTGGGGCCCGGAACACACCGCTGGATCCCCAACGATTCCACAGGAGTTGGCTCGTGCGTGAACAGGTGTCGCAGAGGTTTCGTACGTCCGGGCGGCCGGGGCGCGGTGGTTTGCGCAGGGCCCTGCCGGCCGCGGCGGTGGCCGCGCTGGCCGCGGGCGTCCTGACGGTGGGTGTGCCGGCGCCGTCCACCGCGTCCGCCGCCACCAGGCCGGACGCCGTCCAGCAGGGGCTGAACGCGCTGGTGCGCGCCGACGGACTGCCCGCCGCCCTGGCGAGCGTCAGGGACGGCGAGGGCCGCACCCGCACCTACACCGCGGGAGTGGGGAACGTGACCACCGGCGCGAAGGTGCCGACCGACGGCCAGGTCCGGATCGGCAGCACCACCAAGACGTTCACCGCGGTGGTCGTGCTGCAACTGGTGGGCGAAGGGAAG
Organism: Streptomyces sp. NPDC006544; assembly: GCF_040611715.1. NCBI lineage: Bacteria > Bacillati > Actinomycetota > Actinomycetes > Kitasatosporales > Streptomycetaceae > Streptomyces > Streptomyces sp. NPDC006544. The sequence continues at coordinate 136,672 of NZ_JBEXOV010000005.1, forward strand.
ATCGGCCTCGATACCATGGTCGACACCTATCTGCCGGGCCTCGTGCGCGGGGAGGGCATCGACGGACGCCACATCACGGTCCGTCAACTGCTGCAGCACACCAGCGGACTTCCCGACTACGAGGAAGACGTGAACGACGACATCCTCGGACACCGCTACTTCGAACCCCGTGACCTCCTGGACATCGCCTTCCGGCACAAGGCCGTATTCGACCCCGGTAAGGACTGGGGATACAGCAACACGAACTACGTGGTGGCCGGCCTGATCGTCCAGAAGGTCACAGGCCGGCCCCTCGCCGAGGCGATCGACACGCGCGTCATCAAGGCCGCCGGGCTACGCCACACCTCCTTCCCCGCCCCCGGGGACATGAGCATCCGAGAGGCCCACCCCCGGGGCTACCTCAGGGAGGCGGCGGGCGCGCCCCTGCGCGACGTCACGGAGATCGACCCGTCGGTGGCCTGGGCGGCAGGCCAGATGATCTCCACCAACTCCGACCTCAACCGGTTCTTCACCGCGCTCCTGGGAGGCGGCCTCCTCCCGGACGCCCAGCTCGCCCAGATGCGGGCCACCGTCCCCATCGGGGACACCGGCGCCGGATACGGACTCGGGCTCATCAGCAGGCCCTTGTCGTGCGGCGGCGTGTACTGGGGCCACGGGGGTGACATACCGGGGTACGAGACCCGGGGCGGAGTCACCGAGAAGGGCCGCGCCGTCAGCGTCGCGGTGACCAGCGTCCCGACCGACGGGGCGGGCACGGAGCACCTCGAGAGCGTGGTGGACACGGCCCTGTGCCGCTGACGTCGACGACCCGCGGGGAGCGGCCCGGGACCCGCGGCCCGCGGGCCGGCCGAGGGTCCCGGCCGGCCCCGGGAGCGGGCTGGGGTTCTCGGCCGGCCCCGGGAGCCGGCTGAGCGTGTCGGCCGGCCCGGGGAACTCCGGGCCGCCCCGGCCTGCCCATGCCACATGTGTCCCCCGCACGCCCGAAGAACCCCAAGAACCCCTCCCCGTCCCCTCCGTGCGGCCAAAATCGTGCCCGAGGCGTACCGGCGCGCGGACAGCCCCGCAGGGGTGCCCGCGTACGGAAGGCCCGGTGGCCACCGACCCGGTGGCCGCCGCACGCTGCGTACGCACGGCCCCGCGCGACGGTGGGGGCCGCGAAGGGGAGGAACGATCACCATGAGCATGGACGCGACGATCAGACCCGGACGTTCACGCCGGGGCAGACTGGCCGGCCGGGTCACGACCTGGGCGGCGGCCACCGTGCTCGTCGCGGGCACCCTGGCCGCGGCGGCGGGCTCGGCGCAGGGAGCCGCGCCCGAGCACCCGACGGCGTACGTCACCAACAGCGACGACGGCAGCGTGTCGGCGATCGACACGGTCACCGGCGCGACGGTCGCCACCGTGCCCGTCGGCGACGGACCCACCAACGCCGCGACCACCCCGGACGGTTCCCGGGTCTACGTGTCCCACTCCGGCGCGGCCACGCTCACGGCGATCGACACGGCCACCAACACCGTGACGGCCACGTTCCCCTTCGGGCAGTTCCCGTCGCAGATCGCCTTCACCCCCGACGGGACGCGCGGCTACGTGGCCGACGGCGCCGCGCAGGCCGTGCACGTGCTCGACCCGGCCGCCCACACCCTCACCGCCAGCATCCCCGTCGCCGGGAACCCGGTGTACCTCGCCGTCAACGCCGCCGGCACCCGCGTCTACGTCACCCGCGCCGCGGACTCCCGGATCGACGTGATCGACACCGCGACCAACGCCGTCACGGCCAGCATTCCCGTCGCGGGCGATCCCCGCAGGATCGCGGTCAACCCCGCCGGCACCCGTCTCTACGTCACCGGGAACTCCAGCAACACGGTGTCCGTGATCGACACCGCCACGAACACGGTCGTCGGCACGATCGCCACCGGCGGCTTCTACCCCCAGGCCGTGGCCGTCTCCTCCGACGGCACCCGCGCCTACGTCGTCAACGTGGTCTCCGCCAACGTCTCCGTCGTCGACACCGGGACCAACGCCGTCGTGGCCGTCGTCCCCGTCGGCTCCGCGCCCGTCGACGCGGCCCTGACCCCCGACGGAAAACACCTCTACGTCGCCAACTACCGCAGCGACAGCCTGTCCGTGATCGACACGGCGAGCAATGCCGTCACCGGCACGATCGCCTCCGGCCACGCCCCGGTCTCCCTGACCGTCACCCCCGTCCCGCCGGCCGCCGATCTCGCCGTCGCCCTCACCGCCACGCCCGTACCCGGCCTGCTGAACGGGCACATCGACTACACGCTCACCGTCACCAACACCGGTCCCGCCACCGCGGTCTCGGGCACCGTCACCGCCCCGCTCACCGCCCCGATGAGTGCCACCAGCCCCCAGTGCGCCGTCGCGGCGGGAGCTGTCACCTGCACGGTGGCGAACCTCGCCCCGGGCGCGAGCACCACCCGCCGGTTCACCGTGCCCGTCGCGACGCTCAGCCTCGGCAGGGCCTACACCGTCACCGCCACCCGGACCGCGAGCAGCCCGACCGACCCGAACGCGGCCAACAACAGCGCCGCCCGTACCTGCACCGCGCTGACCTCGCTCCTCATCAACTGCTCCTGACCGCACGCCCGGACCGGCCGCACCGGGTACGGGGCGCCCCCGCACCCGCGCGGGACGCGGGATACCGGCCCCCTCCCGACGCGGGGTGGCCGGACCCCCTCCCCGGGCGAGCGGGGGCGGCGGCGGACCCGCCGGGCGTCACGGGCCGGGATCGAGGAGGTGCGGGCCGTTGTTGCGGACGCTGTTGACCGCGGTGGAGACGGCGGTCACCGCGAGGCGTCCGTCGGCGGGGGTGTGGAGGAGGCCGCGGAGGTCCGTGGTGTCCTGGTGGGAGGGGTCGAGCCAGGCTTCGTAGTCGTCCGGGTCGAGGGCCAGGGGCATCCGGGGATGGATCCGGCCGGCCGCGTCGGTCGCCTCGGTGGTGATGATCGTGGCCGTGGTGAGCCAGGCCGCGGGGTCGTCGTCGTCCGCGACGGCCGGGTCACGCCAGAACTCGTACAGACCGGCCATCGCCATCACGGTTCCGGTCTCGGGCCGGATGAAGTACGGCTGTTTGTAGGCCTTGGCCGACTCCGTGGCCGGTACGGCGACCCACTCGTAGAAGCCGTCGGCGGGCAGCAGGCAGCGGCGCTTGGCAAGCGCCCGCCGGTAGGCGGGTTTCTCGTGAACGGTCTCCACCCTCGCGTTGATCATCCGCGACCCCACGCCCGGATCCTTCGCCCAGGACGGCACCAGCCCCCATCGCACGGGGCGCAGGCGCCGCTGAACCTCTCCCGTGTCCCGGGCCGCGCGTTCCAGGACCGCCCACACCTCGTCGGTGGGCGCCACGTTCCAGGAAGGGCCGAGGGCCGGGTCCGGGCCGAGGCGGGCGCCGAAGAGGCCGGCGAGGTCTTCGGGCGCCCGCGAGGAGGCGTATCGGCCGCACATGCCCTCCACTGTCCCACCCTTCGGCCGTGGGGCAGGGCCGAACGCGCCGTTCCCCGGGCGCGGCCGTGGCGCGGGGCATGGTGGTGGCCATGGACGTGGACGCGGTGATCTTCGAGTTGTCGGGGCTCAGGCCGGTGGAGTTCACCGCGGCCCGCGACGCCTACGTGGCCCGGGCCCGGCGCGAGAAGGACAAGGCCGCGGCTGCCGCGGTCGGACGGCTGCGCCGACCGAGACTCGCGGTGTGGGCGGCGAACCTGGTGGCCCGGACCCGTCCCGATCAGGCCCAGGCGCTGCTGCGCCTCGGCGCGGGGCTGCGCCGTGCCCACCGGGAGCTCGACGGCGGGCAGCTGCGGACGCTGACGCACGAGCAGCACCAGGTGATCGGCGCGTTGGCCCGTGAGGCGGGTCAGCTGGCGGCCGATGCGGGCGAGCCGCTCGGAGCGGGCGTGCTCCGGGAGCTCGAGCAGCTCTTCCACGGGGTGCTGGCCGATGAGGGAGCGGCTCTGGAGTGGGCGGCCGGCCGCATGGTGACGGCGCCGGCGGCCGCGGTCGGCTTCGACGGGCTGGAACCGGACCCGGGCGCCGTACCCCCGCCACCCGCTCCGGGGCCCCGCGGTACGACCGCAGCCGCCCCCGCCGGGGCCGGGGACCATGACGGTCATGGTCATGGTCATGGTCACGGCGACGGCCACGGCCACGGCGACGGCCAGGACGGCGCGGGCGCCCGGCGGACGGCGGAGGGGCGGCGGGCCCGCCTGGCGGCGGCGCGGAAGGAGGCTGCGGAGGCCTCGGCAGCGCTGCGGCAGGCCGAGGAGGAGCAGGCCGAGGCGGAATCCGCCTGGGAACGGGCCGAAGGTGACCTGGCCGCGCTGCGCGAAGAACTCGCCGCCTTGCGGCAACGGGTGGACGGGGCCCAGCAGACGGCCCGGGAAGCGAAGCGCGTCCGCGGCCAGGCCGGGCGGGCGCGTGCCACGGCCTTGCGGGCGGGGGAGCGCGCGACCCGCCGACTGGAGGAGCTGGCCGGGGCCGAGGGCGCGGACAGGGACGGGGACGCGGACGGGGGGCGAGGGCGATGACAAGGACCGTCGCAGGGACGGACGCCCCGTGCCGCGACGGAGGTGGTCGCGGCACGGGGCGGCCCGGGTACGGCCAGGCCGGGGTACGGGTGGGCCGGAGTACGCTCCGGCCCACCCGGGGGCGCCGGGCGCTGCACCTCGCTAGGCGGCTCGTGGCCGGCTCGAGACCGTGACGTGCTCGACGCGCATCGGGTGGCCCGGTTCGGTGTCCGGGCCGGGACCCGCGCCGTCGGCGAGCGGGAGGCTGCCCCCGATGGCCACGTCGAGGATGAGGAACAGTCCGTGGTCCACCGCCCGCTTCCAGGTGTCCGGGTCCATCCGGGACGCTGCCACCTGGTGGTGCACGCGGCCGTCGAGGTACCAGCGCACCTCTTCCGCGCCGGGGGTGAGGTCGACCTCGACGGCGTACGAATGGAATCCGGACCGGCAGCCGTCGCACGGGCGCGGGCCCGAGGTCAGGCCCGTCGGCTCCTGGCACGGGCCGCCCTCGAGGATCCCGCAGTGCAGGGTCGCGAAGACGCCGTCGTGCCCGTTGACGGACTCCATGACGTCGATCTCACCGATGCCGGGCCAGCCCGTGTACCCGTCGCGCAGCGGCGCCCCGAGCGTCCAGAACGCCGGCCAGTAGCCCGCCGCCTTCGCGCCGGTCACATCGGGGAGGGCGATCGAGGCCTCGACGCGCAGGGTCCCGCCGGGGGGCGGTGCGAAGTCGGCGCGCCTGCTCTCGATGCGGCCCGAACTCCAGCGGCCGTCCGTGCGGGTGGGCACGATCTCCAGCACGCCCCGGCCGTCGAGGCGGACGTTGTCGGTCGAGTCGGTCATGCTCTCGACCTCCCCGGTGCCCCACTGGGGCGCGGGGCA